>JBFMAS010000502.1:0-43243 GCA_040755575.1 Thermodesulfobacteriota bacterium | reverse complement strand
AGCGTAGCTGCCGAGGCGAGCACCGCACGGGGACGAAAGGGCAATAGGCGAATAAATGGCGCAGGTTGCGGACAATTTCCGTCCACGGCGCAACTTCGGAAAGATCAAGAAGGTCGTCGAGATCCCGAATCTGATCGAGATCCAGCGCCGGTCGTACGACGAGTTCCTGCAGAAGGACGTCGCGCCCGATCAGCGCAAGGACGTCGGCCTGCAGGCCGTGTTCAAGTCGGTCTTCCCGATCAAGGACTTCAACGACACCGCCGAGCTCGACTTCGTCAGCTACTCGATCGGCGAGCCCAAGTTCGACATCGAGGAGTGCCACCAGCGCGGCAACAACTACGCGGCGCCGCTCAAGGTCACCGTCCACCTGGTGATCTACGACGTCGACCCGACCACGGGCGCGCGCTCGATCAAGAACGTCAAGGAGCAGGAGGTCTACTTCGGCGAGATCCCGCTCATGACGCAGAACGGTACCTTCATGATCAACGGTACCGAGCGCGTCATCGTCTCCCAGCTCCACCGCTCGCCGGGCGTGTTCTTCGACGACGACAAGGGCAAGACGCACGCCTCGGGCAAGCTGCTCTACAAGGCGCGTATCATCCCCTACCGCGGCTCGTGGATCGACTTCGAGTTCGACCCGCGTGACATCATCTTCGTCCGCATCGACCGGCGCCGGAAGTTCCACGCGACGGTCCTGCTGCGCGCCCTCGGAATGACCACCGAGGACCTGCTCAACTACTTCTACAAGAAGGACTCGATCATCCTCGACGGCAAGAAGGCGTTCCGCGTCTTCCGTCCCGATCTGCACCTCGGCACGAAGGTGACGCGCGACGTCCGCCATCCCGAGACCAACGAGATCATCGTCAAGGAAGGCCGCAAGCTGACCAAGGGATCGATCCGTCAGCTCGAGCACGCCGGCGTCGAGGTCCTGCCGATCACGCCCGAGGACGTCATCGGCAAGGTGTCGGCCTTCGACATCGCCGACCCGTCGACCGGCGAGGTCCTCGTCGAGTGCAACCAGGAGATCTCGCCCGACGTCCTCGAGAAGCTGCGCGAGCGCGGCATCGAGCGCTTCGACGTCCTGTTCCTCGACTACACGGGTCCGTCGCTGCGCAACACCATGCTGCAGGACAAGATCTCCTCGCCGGACGAGGCGATCATGGAGATCTACAAGCGGCTCCGTCCCGGCGACCCGCCGACCCGCGAAACCGCGCGCACCTTCTTCGACAATCTGTTCTTCAACAAGGACCGCTATGACCTGTCCCGCGTCGGCCGCCTGAAGCTCAACCACAAGCTGCGTCTCGACGCGCCCCTCGAGCAGGGCACGCTGCGCAGCCAGGACATCCTCGAGGTCGTCCGCTACCTGATCGATCTCAAAAACGGCAACGGCCAGGTCGACGACATCGACCACCTCGGCAACCGCCGCGTGCGCGCGGTCGGCGAGCTGGTCGAGAACCAGTACCGCATCGGGCTGGTCCGCATGGAGCGCGCCATCAAGGAGCGCATGAGCCTGCAGGACATCGAGACGCTGATGCCGCAGGAGCTCATCAACTACAAGCCGGTCGCGGCGGTCATCAAGGAGTTCTTCGGCTCGTCGCAGCTGTCGCAGTTCATGGACCAGACCAACCCGCTGTCCGAGGTGACGCACAAGCGCCGTCTCTCGGCTCTGGGCCCCGGCGGTCTGACGCGTGAGCGCGCCGGCTTCGAGGTGCGCGACGTGCACCCGACGCACTACGGCCGCGTCTGCCCGATCGAGACGCCGGAAGGCCCGAACATCGGCCTGATCGCGTCGCTCTCGACCTACGCCCGCGTCAACGACTACGGCTTCGTCGAGACCCCGTACCGCAAGGTCGAGAGCGGCCGGGCGACGGAGGAGATCCACTACCTGTCCGCCCTCGAGGAGGAGGACCACGTCATCGCGCAGGCGAACGCGCCGCTCGATACGCAGGGCCGCTTCTCCGCGGAGATCGTCTCGGCGCGCACGGCGGGCGAGTTCCAGCAGGTCGGACCGGATCAGCTCGAGTTCATGGACGTGTCCCCGAACCAGCTGGTCTCGGTCGCGGCGTCGCTCATCCCGTTTCTCGAGAACGACGACGCGAACCGCGCGCTCATGGGCTCGAACATGCAGCGCCAGGCGGTGCCGCTGCTGCGCACCGATGCGCCGCTCGTCGGCACCGGCATGGAGAGCACCGTGGCGCGCGACTCGGGCGTCACCGTGCTTGCGAAGCGTGACGGAGTCGTGGAGAACGTCGACGCCACGCGCATCGTCGTGCGCGCGAGCAACCCCCGCTCCGACGGCATCGACACCGGAATCGACATCGAGCCGCTGATCAAGTACCAGCGCTCGAACCAGAGCACCTGCGTCAACCAGAAGCCGATCGTCAAGGTCGGCGACCGCGTGTCTGCGGGTGACGTGCTGGCCGACGGGCCGGCCACCGAGATGGGCGAGCTCGCGCTCGGTCGCAACGTGCTCGTCGCCTTCATGCCCTGGGGCGGCTACAACTTCGAGGACTCGATCCTGATCAGCGAGCGCGTGGTGAAGGAGGACCTCTTCACCTCGGTGCACATCGAGGAGTTCGAGTGCGTCGCTCGCGACACCAAGCTCGGCCCCGAGGACATCACGCGCGACATCCCGAACGTCGGCGAGGAGGCGCTCGCCAACCTCGACGAGTCGGGCATCATCCGCATCGGCGCCGAGGTCCGGCCGGGCGACATCCTGGTCGGCAAGATCACGCCGAAGGGCGAGACGCAGCTCTCCCCCGAGGAGAAGCTGCTGCGCGCGATCTTCGGCGAGAAGGCGGGCGAGGTCCGCGATACCTCGCTCAAGGTCCCGCCCGGGGTCGAGGGCACGGTGATCGAGGCGCGCGTCTTCTCGCGCAAGGGCGTCACCAAGGACGAGCGCTCGCGCCAGATCGAGGAGAGCGAGATCGCGCGGCTCAAGAAGGACGAGGAGGACCAGGTCCGCATCGTCCGCGAGAGCACCGGGCGCAAGGTCAAGAAGCTGGTCGTCGGCAAGACGACGTCCAACCGCGTCGCCGACGACCAGCGGCGCCAGCTCCTGCCCAAGGGCCAGGAGCTGACGGCCGAGGACGTCGACCGCATCCCGCCGACGTACTGGGGCGACATCCGCATCGGCGACGAGAAGGCGGAGGGCGAGCTCGAGCGGGCGTGCCGCGCCATGCGCGACCAGATCGAGCGCCTGCAGCGCGCGACCCAGGAGAAGATCTCCCGGCTGCAGGCGGGCGACGAGCTCGCGCCGGGCGTGATCAAGATGGTGAAGATCTTCGTCGCCATCAAGCGCAAGCTCCAGGTCGGTGACAAGATGGCCGGCCGCCACGGCAACAAGGGCGTGCTGTCGCGCATCCTGCCCGAGGAGGACATGCCGTACCTCGCGGACGGGACGCCGGTCGACATCGTGCTCAACCCGCTCGGCGTGCCGTCGCGCATGAACGTCGGCCAGATTCTCGAGACGCACCTCGGCTGGGCCGCACGCGAGCTCGGCGCGCAGCTCGCCCGCGAGGTGCGCGAGAACGGAAAGGGCGTCGAGTCCGCGCGCAAGCGGCTCAAGGAGCTCTACGGCAAGGAGTACCACGAGCTGATCGAGACCTGCCGCGACGAGGATCTCGTCAAGATCGCGGACAAGACGGCGAACGGCATCCACACCGCCTCGCCCGTCTTCGACGGCGCGACGGAGAGCGAGATCTTCCAGCTGCTCGCCAAGGCCGGGCTACCCGAGACCGGGCAGACGACGCTCTACGACGGGCGTACGGGCGAGGCGTTCGACCAGCCCGTGACCGTCGGCGTCATCTACATGATGAAGCTGCACCACCTGGTCGACGACAAGATCCACGCACGCTCGACGGGGCCGTACTCGCTGGTCACCCAGCAGCCGCTGGGCGGCAAGGCGCAGTTCGGCGGCCAGCGGCTCGGCGAGATGGAGGTGTGGGCGCTCGAGTCCTACGGCGCGGCCTACTCGCTGCAGGAGATGCTGACCGTGAAGTCCGACGACGTCGTCGGCCGTACGCGCATGTACGAGGCGATCGTCAAGGGCGAGAGCGTGCTCGAGCCGGGCCTGCCGGAGTCCTTCAACGTGATGCTGAAGGAGCTGCAGAGCCTCGCGCTCGACGTCGAGCTGCTCGAGGAGGCGCCGGCGTCTCTTCCGGCGGCGGTCGGCGAGGACTGATGCGAGAGCGAACGCTGCGACGAGCTGACGAAAGACTGACGACGATGGCACCGGTCCCGCGACCGGTGGCCCATCGGCGAGGATGAGAACGAGATGGAAGACCTTTTTAGCTTGTTCGAGAAGCCGAAGAACCCGGTGTCGTTCGGGGCGCTGCGGATCTCGATCGCTTCTCCCGACAAGATCCGGTCCTGGTCGCACGGCGAGGTCAAGAAGCCGGAGACGATCAACTACCGGACCTTCAAGCCGGAGCGCGACGGCCTGTTCTGCGCCAAGATCTTCGGTCCGACGAAGGACTACGAGTGCAACTGCGGCAAGTACAAGCGCATGCGGCACCGTGGCGTGGTCTGCGAGAAGTGCGGCGTCGAGGTGATCCAGTCGAAGGTCCGGCGCGAGCGCATGGGCCACATCGACCTCGCGACGCCGGTCGCGCACATCTGGTTCCTGAAGAGCCTGCCGTCGCGGATCGGCACGGTGCTCGACCTCACGCTCAAGGAGATCGAGAAGATCCTCTACTTCGAGTCCTACGTCGTCATCGACCCGAAGGACTCGGGGCTGCAGAAGCACGAGCTGCTCACCGAGACCAAGTACCGCAAGGCGATCGAGGAGTACGGCCCGGACGGCTTCCGCGCCGAGATGGGCGCCGAGGCGATCCGCGCGATGCTCAAGGAGATCGACGTCGAGTCGCTCGGTGAGGAGCTGCGCGCGGAGATGCGCGCGGCGACCAGCGAGGCGAAGCGGAAGAAGCTCGCCAAGCGCCTGAAGGTGCTGAACGCGCTCCGCAAGTCGGGCAACCGGCCGGAGTGGATGATCCTCGAGGTCATCCCGGTCATCCCGCCCGACCTGCGTCCGCTGGTGCCGCTCGACGGCGGCCGCTTCGCGACCTCGGACCTGAACGACCTCTACCGGCGCGTCATCAACCGCAACAACCGGCTGAAGCGCCTGATGGAGCTGCAGGCGCCGGACATCATCATCCGCAACGAGAAGCGCATGCTGCAGGAGGCCGTCGACGCGCTGTTCGACAACGGCCGCCGCGGCCGTGCGATCACCGGTCCGAACAAGCGGCCGCTCAAGTCGCTGTCCGACATGCTGAAGGGCAAGACGGGCCGCTTCCGTCAGAACCTGCTCGGCAAGCGCGTCGACTACTCGGGCCGCTCCGTCATCGTCGTCGGGCCGGAGCTGCGGCTCCACCAGTGCGGTCTGCCGAAGAAGATGGCGCTCGAGCTGTTCAAGCCCTTCATCTACAACAAGCTCGAGGAGCGCGGCGCCGTCACGACCATCAAGAGCGCGAAGAAGATGGTCGAGAAGGAGCGTCCCGAGGTGTGGGACATCCTCGACGAGGTGATCCGCGAGCACCCGGTGCTGCTCAACCGCGCGCCGACCCTGCATCGTCTCGGCATCCAGGCGTTCGAGCCGGTGCTGATCGAGGGCAAGGCGATCCAGCTCCACCCGCTGGTGTGCGCGGCGTACAACGCCGACTTCGACGGCGACCAGATGGCGGTGCACGTGCCGCTGTCGGTCGAGGCGCAGGTCGAGGCCCGCGCCCTCATGATGTCGACCAACAACATCCTGTCCCCGGCGAACGGCAAGCCGATCATCGTACCCACCCAGGATACGGTCCTCGGCCTCTACTGGATGACCCGCGAGCGACCGGGCGTGAAGGGCACGGGCAAGAAGTTCGCGAGCGCCGAGGAGGTGCGCATCGCCTACGACCAGGGCGAGGTCGCGCTGCAGGCGTCGATCGAGGTCCGCATCGACGGCGAGCGCGTCAAGACCACGGTCGGGCGCGTGCTGCTGTTCGAGGTCGTGCCGCCCGAGATCCCGTTCTCCAAGGTCAACCGGGTGATGAAGAAGCGCGAGCTCGCCGAGCTGATCGACATCGCCTACCGGCGCTCGGGCAACAAGGCGACCGTGATCTTCGCCGACAAGCTGAAGGACACGGGCTACACCTACGCGACCAGGGCCGGCATCTCGATCGGGATCAAGGACATGAAGATCCCGGCGGCGAAGCACGCGCTGATCGAGGAGGCGACCAAGGAGGTCGCCGAGATCGCCGACCAGTACGCGAAGGGCCTGATCACCGACGGCGAGCGCTACAACAAGGTCGTCGACATCTGGGCGGAGAAGACCGACCAGATCGCCGACGAGATGCTGAAGGAGCTGCGCGAGGAGACCTACTCCGCGGACGGCAAGGAAACCAAGATCGACAGCTTCAACCCGATCTGGATGATGGCCGACTCCGGCGCGCGCGGCTCGGCGCAGCAGATCCGCCAGCTCGCGGGCATGCGCGGCCTGATGGCGAAGCCGTCGGGCGAGATCATCGAGACCCCGATCACGGCGAACTTCCGCGAGGGTCTCACGGTTCTGCAGTACTTCATCTCGACCCACGGCGCGCGCAAGGGCCTCGCCGACACGGCGCTGAAGACCGCCAACTCCGGCTATCTCACGCGCCGCCTGGTCGACGTCGCGCAGGACTCCATCATCACCGAGGAGGACTGCAACACGCTCGACGGCATCGACATGACGCCGCTCGTCGAGGGCGGCGAGATCATCGAGTCGCTCGGCGACCGCGTGCTCGGGCGCGTCGCGCTCGAGGACATCCTCGACCCGTTCGACGGCACCGTGCTGGTGCACGCCAACGAGGAGATCGACGAGGACAAGGTGGAGGCGATCGAGCGCGCGAGCGTCGACCGCGTCAAGATCCGCTCGGTCCTCACCTGCCAGTCGCGGCACGGCGTCTGCGGCCGCTGCTACGGCCGCGACCTGGCGCGCGGGCAGATGGTCAACATCGGCGAGGCGATCGGCGTCATCGCCGCGCAGTCGATCGGCGAGCCGGGCACGCAGCTCACGATGCGGACCTTCCACATCGGCGGCACCGCGAGCCGGCACGTCGAGCAGACCGAGCTCGACGCCCGCAACGAGGGCGTCGTCCGCTTCCACAACCTGAACACCGTCGCGAACAAGGACGGCGACCTGGTCGTCATGTCGCGCAACGGGCAGATCACGCTGGTCGAGGAGTCGGGCGGCCGCGAGCGCGAGCGCGAGCGTTACCCGATCGTCTACGGCGCGAAGCTCAAGGTGAAGGACGGGCAGGCGGTCAAGGCCGGCACCCGCCTCGCCGAGTGGGACCCGTACACCACCCCCATCCTCACCGAGGTGTCGGGCATCGTGAAGTACGGCGACCTGATCGAGGGCGTGACCATCGAGGACCGCCTCGACGAGCGCACCGGCCTGTCGAACACGGTCGTCATCGACTACACCGCGACCGTCGGCCAGGTGGCCGAGGCCAAGCCGAAGAAGCGCGGCGCCGCCGTCGAGTCGGCGCAGGGCACCCAGCTCTCCCCGCGCATCTCGATCAAGGGCAAGGACGGCAAGACGCTCAAGATCTCGAGCGGCCAGGAAGCGCGCTACCAGCTTCCGGTCGGCATCCACCTGAGCGTCGTCGACGGCCAGGAGGTCGTCGCCGGCGACGTGCTCGCGAAGATGCCGCGCGAGACCACCAAGACCAAGGACATCACCGGCGGTCTGCCGCGGGTCGCGGAGCTCTTCGAGGCGCGCAAGCCGAAGGAGTTCGCGGTCGTCAGCGAGATCGACGGCGTCGTGTCCTACGGCAAGGACACCAAGGGGAAGCGCAAGATCGAGGTCACCCCGGAGGTGGGCGAGCCGCGCGAGTACCTGATCCCGAAGGGCAAGCACATCCGCGTGCACCCGGGCGACCACGTCCGCGCCGGCGACCCGCTGATGGACGGGTCGACCAACCCGCACGACATCCTGACCATCAAGGGCGAGAAGGAGCTGGCCAAGTTCCTGGTCGACGAGATCCAGGAGATCTACCGGCTGCAGGGCGTCCGCATCAACGACAAGCACATCGAGGTCATCGTCCGGCAGATGCTGCGCCGGGTGCGGATCACCAACGCCGGGGACAGCGAGTTCCTGGTCGGCGATCACGTCGAGCGCTGGCGCTTCGAGGAGGAGAACCGGCGCATCGAGTCCTCGGGCGGGGAGCCCGCCCGCGCGGAGCCGTTGCTGCTCGGCATCACCAAGGCGAGCCTGTCGACCGAGAGCTTCATCTCCGCCGCGTCCTTCCAGGAGACCACCAAGGTCCTCACCGAGGCCGCGCTCAACGGCAAGGTGGACCGGCTGGTCGGCCTCAAGGAGAACGTGATCATGGGACGCCTCATCCCGGCCGGTACGGGGGTGGCGCGCTACAACAAGATCGAGGTCGAGGTGCAGGAGCCCGAGCCGGGCAGCCTGCCCGACGAGGAGACCGGCCTCGTGGGCGAGCCCCAGGTCGGCTCGCCGGCGGAGGTCGCTTGACAGTCAATCCCTAGTTCCCTACAGTCCTCCGCTTTAGCGATTTTTTCCCGCCCACGTCCGTGGGGCGCCGGTGAGGTGCCGGCTGCTCCTGGCGCCGGTGCGGGGGACGGGTTGCAGGGCCGCAGGATCGGCGCGAGGGCGCGGTCCGGCGAAGGGTACGCGGGCAGGAAGCACCAAGGGCCGGAAAGAGATCTGCAGAGAGAACGGATGCCGACGATCAATCAATTGGTGAGCAAGGGGCGCGAGAAGCAGCGCCGCAAGATGGCGACGCCCGCGCTCCAGAAGTCACCGCAGAAGCGAGGCGTGTGCACCCGCGTGTACACCTCGACCCCGAAGAAGCCGAACTCGGCGCTGCGCAAGGTGGCGCGCGTGCGGCTGACCAACGGGATCGAGGTGACCTCGTACATTCCCGGCATCGGTCACAACCTGCAGGAGCACTCGGTCGTCCTGATCCGCGGCGGCCGCGTGAAGGACCTGCCGGGCGTCCGCTACCACATCATCCGCGGGACGCTCGATGCCGTCGGGGTGCAGGACCGCAAGCGCGGCCGATCGAAGTACGGCGCCAAGCGGCCCAAGTAGGTCGAGTCGATTCGTAGGTAGTTTCGAGGGGGCAAGCCACCGCACAGGCAGGGGGAAGCGCAAAGCCGAGGCGCCCGGGCGACCGGTCCGGGTTTCGCCGACTCCCGAAACCGAGCCCGGCCGCGCAGCGCGCGACGGGCGCATGAAGCTGAATACGTATGCCACGTAAAGGTGAAGTGGGCCGGCGAGACGTTCTGCCGGACCCGAAGTATCACGACCGGCTGGTCACCAAGTTCATGAACACCATGATGCTCGGTGGCAAGAAGAGTCTCACCGAGCGCATCTTCTACGGCGCGCTCGACTCGATCGCCGAGAAGACGCAGGAGGACCCGCTCGGGATCTTCAAGCGTGCCCTCGACAACGTGAAGCCGGCGGTGGAGGTGCGCTCGCGCCGCGTCGGCGGTGCCACCTACCAGGTCCCCGTCGAGGTGCGGCAGCCCCGCCGGGTCGCGCTCGGCATGCGCTGGCTCGTGCAGTCGAGCCGCGCGCGCCACGAGAAGTCGATGGCCGAGCGCCTCGCGGGCGAGCTCCTCGACGCGGCCAACATGCGCGGCAACGCGGTGAAGAAGAAGGAAGACACCCATCGCATGGCGGAGGCGAACAACGCCTTCGCCCATTACCGGTGGTGATCGGCGCAGCCTGCTGCACCGGGGCCGGGGATCAAGGTCGTTAGCTTCCATGCCACGTCAAGCTCCACTCGAGAGAACGCGCAACATCGGCATCATGGCGCACATCGATGCCGGTAAGACGACGACGACCGAGCGCGTCCTCTTCTACACCGGCATCACCTACAAAATCGGCGAGGTCCACGAGGGGACCGCGACGATGGACTGGATGGCCCAGGAGCAGGAGCGGGGCATCACCATCACGTCGGCGGCGACCACGTGCACGTGGAACGACCACCGCATCAACATCATCGACACGCCGGGCCACGTCGATTTCACGATGGAGGTCGAGCGCTCGCTGCGCGTGCTCGACGGCGCCGTCGCGCTGTTCGACTCGGTCGCGGGCGTCGAGCCGCAGTCCGAGACGGTGTGGCGCCAGGCCGACAAGTACGGCGTGCCGCGCGTCGCGTTCATCAACAAGATGGACCGCGTCGGCGCGAACTTCGAGCGCAGCGTGAGCATGATCCGCGACCGCCTGCGCTCCAACGCCGTGCCGCTGCACCTGCCGATCGGCAGCGAGGAGAACTTCCGCGGCGTGGTCGACCTGGTGACGATGCAGGCGCTCATCTGGGACGACGACAGCCTGGGCGCCAAGTTCAGCGCCGGCCCGATCCCGGCCGACCTGATCGAGGCGGCGAACGCCGCGCGCGAGAAGGTCGTCGAGGCGGCCGCCGAGGCGGACGAGGCGCTGCTCGAGAAGTACCTCGAGGGCAAGGACATCGCGCCGGCCGAGATCAAGGCCGCGCTGCGCAAGGCGACGCTCGAGTCGAAGATCGTTCCCGTCCTCGCGGGCTCGGCGTTCAAGAACAAGGGCGTGCAGCCGCTGCTCGACGCGGTCGTCGACTACCTGCCGTCACCGCTCGACAAGCCGCCGGTCGACGGCGTCGATCTCGACGGCAAGGCGATCGTGCGCAAGGCGTCGGACGGCGAGCCCTTCAGCGCGCTCGCCTTCAAGATCATGACCGACCCGTTCGTCGGCGCGCTGACCTTCTTCCGCGTGTACTCGGGGAAGATGGAGTCCGGCTCGTACGTCATGAACTCGACGCGCGGCGGCAAGAAGGAGCGCATCGGGCGCCTCCTCAAGATGCACGCCAACAAGCGCGAGGAGATCAACGAGGTCTACGCCGGCGACATCGCGGCCGCCGTCGGTCTGCGCGACACGCGCACCGGCGACACGCTGTGCGACGACAAGAAGCCGGTCATCCTCGAGTCGATCGACTTCCCCGATCCCGTCATCGACATCGCGATCGAGCCCAAGACCAAGGCCGACCAGGAGAAGCTCGCTACCTCGCTGGCCAAGCTCGCGACCGAGGACCCGTCGTTCCGCGTCCGCACCGACAAGGAGACGGGCCAGACGATCATCGCCGGCATGGGCGAGCTGCACCTCGAGATCATCGTCGACCGCCTGCTGCGCGAGTTCAAGGTCGACGCGAACGTCGGCAAGCCGCAGGTCGCCTACCGCGAGACCATCCGCAAGAAGGTGGAGCAGGAGCACAAGTTCGTGCGGCAGACGGGCGGCCGCGGCCAGTACGGCCACGTGCTGATCCGCGTCGAGCCGCTGGCCCCGGGCTCCGGCTTCGAGTTCAAGGACGAGGTCAAGGGCGGGACGGTGCCGCGCGAGTACATCCCGGCGGTCGAGAAGGGCATCAAGGAGGCCCTCGAGTCGGGCGTCCTCGCCGGCTACCCCGTCGTCGACGTCCGCGTGGCGCTCTACGACGGGTCGTACCACGAGGTCGACTCGTCGGAGATGGCGTTCAAGATCGCGGGCTCGATCGCCTTCAAGGAGGCCTGCCAGAAGGCGTCGCCGGTCATCCTCGAGCCCATCATGGCGGTCGAGGTCGTCGTCCCGGAGGAGTTCATGGGTGACGTGATCGGCAACCTGAGCGGCCGTCGCGGCAAGATCCAAGGCATGGAGCCGCGCGGCGGCGCGCAGGTCATCAACGCCGAGGTCCCGCTCAAGGAGATGTTCGGCTACGCGACGGAGCTGCGTTCGATGACGCAGGGCCGCGCCACGTACACGATGCAGTTCGCGCACTACGAGCCCGTGCCGCAGGCGATCTCCGAGGAGATCACCGCCAAGGCGGTCGGAGCTTAAGGAAGGAAGATCGCCGGAGAGTCACTTCGGCGAACATTGGGAGAGAGCAGCAATGGCGAAGGCAAAGTTCGAGCGCACCAAGCCGCACGTGAACGTGGGCACGATCGGACACATCGATCACGGCAAGACCACGCTCACCGCGGCGATCACCAAGGTCCAGGCCGCGAAGAAGCTCGGACAGTTCATCGCGTTCGACCAGATCGACAAGGCGCCCGAAGAGCGCGCGCGCGGCATCACGATCGCCACCGCGCACGTCGAGTACGAGACGGCGAACCGTCACTACGCGCACGTCGATTGCCCGGGCCACGCGGACTACATCAAGAACATGATCACCGGCGCGGCGCAGATGGACGGCGCGATCCTGGTGGTCGCCGCGACCGACGGACCGATGCCGCAGACCCGCGAGCACATCCTGCTCGCCCGCCAGGTCGGCGTGCCGCGCATCGTCGTGTTCATGAACAAGGTCGACGCGGTCGAGGACCCCGAGCTGCTCGACCTGGTCGAGCTCGAGGTCCGCGAGCTGCTCTCGAAGTACGAGTTTCCGGGGGACGAGATCCCGATCATCCGCGGCAGCGCGCTCAAGGCCCTCGAGGGCGACAAGAGCGAGCTCGGCGAGCCGTCGATCGACAAGCTCATGGAGGCGATCGACACCTACATCCCCGAGCCGCAGCGCGCCGTCGACGCGCCGTTCCTGATGCCGGTCGAGGACGTGTTCTCGATCTCCGGCCGCGGCACGGTCGCGACGGGCCGCGTCGAGAAGGGCAAGATCAAGGTCGGCGAGGAGGTCGAGATCGTCGGCATCCGTCCGACGCAGAAGACGGTCGTCACCGGCGTCGAGATGTTCCGCAAGCTGCTCGACGAGGGCCAGGCGGGCGACAACATCGGCGCGCTGCTGCGCGGCGTCAAGCGCGAGGAGATCGAGCGCGGCCAGGTGCTCGCGAAGCCCGGCTCGATCACGCCGCACACGCACTACGAGGCGCAGATCTACGTTCTCACCAAGGAGGAGGGCGGCCGCCACACGCCGTTCTTCAACGGCTACCGCCCGCAGTTCTACTTCCGCACCACCGACGTGACCGGCGTCATGACGCTGCCCGAGGGCACCGAGATGGTGATGCCGGGCGACAACGTGAAGGTGACGGTCAAGCTGATCACCCCGATCGCCATGGACGAGGGGCTGCGCTTCGCGATCCGCGAGGGCGGCCGCACCGTGGGCGCCGGCGTCGTCGGCAAGATCATGGAATGAGCGCCGGGTCGTGAACGACAAAATTCGAATTCGACTCAAGGCGTACGACTACCGGCTGCTGGACCAGTCCGTCCGGGAGATCGTGGAGACCGTGCGCCGTACGGGGGGCCGGCTCGCCGGCCCCATTCCGCTGCCGACGCGCATCGAGCGCTTCACGGTGAACCGCTCGCCGCACGTCGACAAGAAGTCTCGCGAGCACTTCGAGATCCGCACGCACAAGCGGCTCCTCGACATCCTCGACCCGACGCAGCAGACGATCGACGCCCTCGGGAAGCTCGACCTGTCCGCGGGCGTCGATGTCGAGATCAAACTCCAGTAGGACCGCAGGACCGTAGAGATGTTCCGTTCAGCCACGAAGGGGCTCGCCCATGGCAACCGCTGACGCAGTGGCCGTCCCGGCGCGCAAGAAGCTGGGCCTGCTCGGCAAGAAGATCGGCATGACGCAGCTCCTGCTGCCGACGGGGCGCTCCGTTCCGGTGACCGTGATCGAAGCGGGTCCGTGCGTCGTCGTGCAGCGCAAGACGCCCGACCGCGACGGCTACACCGCGGTCCAGCTGGGCTTCGCACCGTCGAAGCCGCACCGCGAGACCAAGGCCGCGGTCGGTCACGCGGCGAAGGCAGGCAAGGGCACGTTCTCCCTGCTGCGCGAGTTCCAGGGCGGTGAGAACCTCGAGCTCGGGACGACGCTCACCGTCGCCGACCTGTTCAAGGACGGCGAGAAGGTGCACGTCACCGGCACGACCAAGGGCCGCGGCTACAGCGGCGTCATCAAGCGGCACGGCTTCGGCGGCTTCCCCGGCACGCACGGCACCCACGAGTACTTTCGCCACGGCGGCTCGATCGGCAACCGCTCGTTCCCGGGACGCGTCTTCAAGGGCAAGCGCATGGCCGGCCGCTACGGTCACGACCGCGTCACGACGCGCAACCTTACCGTCGTCCAGGTGCGCAACGAGCAGAACCTGATCCTCGTGCGCGGCGCGGTCGCCGGACCGCGTGGCGGCTACGTCGTCGTGCGGCCCGCCGGCGAGCCGGGAGGGACCGAGCAGTGAGCGCGACGCAGAGTGAAGACCTGCGCGCCCCGCTGCGCGGCATCGACGGCGGCAGCAAGGGGGAGGTCGCCCTGCCGTCGGCGTTCCAGGAGAAGGCGCGCGATCACCTCGTCTACGAGGTGGTGCACATGCAGCAGGCGAGCCGCCGCGCAGGCACCCATGCGACCAAGACGCGCGGCTTCGTCTCCGGCGGCGGTGCAAAGCCGTGGCGCCAGAAGGGCACGGGACGTGCGCGCGCCGGCAGCAACCGCTCGCCGCTGTGGGCCGGCGGCGCGACGATCTTCGGACCGCAGCCGCGCGACTACGGCTACCGCGTCCCCGCCAAGGCGCGCCGCGTGGCGCTGCGCGCCGTGCTGTCCGACCGTCAGCGCAGCGGCGCGCTGACGCTGGTCGACAAGATCGAGCTCCCGGAGGCGAAGACCAAGCGCGTCGTCGAGATGCTCTCGGCGCTCGGCCTCGAGGGCAGCGTGTTGATCGTCAGCAAGGACGAGAACACGAGCCTCGAGCGCGCGGCGCGCAACCTGAAGAACGTCAAGGTCCTGCGCAGCGCCGGCGTGAACGTCTACGACGTGCTCAAGCACCGGCACCTGCTGCTGACGCAGGACGCGATGCAGGCGCTTGCCGACAGACTCGAAACGAGGCTCGAGGCATGAAGCACTACTCGCAGATCATCCGCTCGCCGCTGATCACCGAGAAGGGAACGCTGGTCAACGAGCAGGCGAACCAGGTTCTGTTCAAGGTCGCGCGCGACGCCAACAAGGTGGAGATCCAGCAGGCGGTCGAGCAGTTCTTCAACGTCAAGGTGGTCAAGGTCCGGACGGTGAACGTGCTGGGCAAGACCCGCCGCGTGGGCCGCTCGTTCGGCCGCCGCTCGGACTGGAAGAAGGCCTACGTGACGCTCGCCGAAGGGCAGCGCATCGACTTCTTCGAGGGGGCATGAGGGCGATGGCGCGGAGCTCCGGATACTTCAAGCCGACGTCTCCCGGCCGTCGTTTCATGACCGGCCGCGATCTTTCGGGGGTGGCGAAGAGCAAGCCGCCGCGATCGCTCACCGGCCCGCTGCACGCGACCGGCGGCAGGAACAACAACGGGCGCGTCACGACGCGCTACCGCGGCGGCGGACACAAGCGCCGCTTCCGCGACGTCGACTTTCGCCGCGACAAGGTCGGCGTGCCGGCCCGCGTCGCATCGATCGACTACGATCCGAATCGCTCGGCGCACCTCGCGCTGCTCAACTACGCGGACGGCGAGAAGCGCTACATCCTGGCGCCTGTCGGCCTCGAGGTGGGCGACATGGTGCTGGCCGGCGAGGGCGCGGACATCAAGCCCGGCAACTCGCTCGCGCTGCGCGACATCCCGCTCGGCACGACGATCCACAACATCGAGCTCACCGAGGGCCGCGGCGGACAGCTCGTCCGTAGCGCCGGCGCCGCGGCGCAGCTGATGGCGAAGGAAGGCGACTACGCGCAGGTCAAGCTGCCGTCGGGCGAGCAGCGCCGCGTACGCCTCGCCTGCCGGGCGACCATCGGCCAGGTCGGCAACATCGCGCACGAGAACGTCTCGATCGGCAAGGCCGGCCGCTCCCGGTGGCTCGGACGGCGCCCGCACGTGCGCGGCACGGCGATGAACCCCGTCGACCACCCGCACGGCGGCGGCGAGGGCCGCTCGAAGGGCAACCATCCGACATCGCCCTGGGGCACGCCGACCAAGGGCTACAAGACGCGGCGCAACAAGCGCACGACGAAGTTCATCGTGCAGCGCCGGAAGAAGTGAGGAACCCGTAGATCATGCCGCGTTCGGTCAAGAAGGGACCCTTCGTCGACGACCACCTTCTCAAGAAGGTCGACGCGATGAACTCCAGCGGGGAGAAGCGCGTGATCCGCACCTGGTCGCGCCGCTCGACGATCGTTCCCGACATGCTCGGGCACACGATCGCGGTGCACAACGGACGCAAGTTCATCCCCATGTTCATCACCGAGAACATGGTGGGCCACAAGCTCGGAGAGTTCGCTCCGACGCGCACCTTCCACGGCCACTCCGGCGATCGGAAGACCGAGGTCAAGGGCGCGGCGGTCAAGCGCTGAGGCAGGCGAAGGACGAGTCGGGGAGAAACGCGAGACGGCGATGGAAGTCCGAGCGAGAACACGTTACATGCGCATCTCCGCGCGCAAGGCGCGCCTGGTCGTGGACCTGATCCGCGGCCGCGCGGTGGGCGAGGCGCTCTCCGTCCTCGACTTCACCCCGAAGAAGGCGGCGCGGCTCATCGCCAAGACGCTGCGCTCGGCGGTGGCCAACGCGGAGAACACCCAGAACGTCGACGTCGACCAGCTCTACGTCAAGAAGGCCTACGTCGACGAGGGTCCGACCCAGAAGCGCACGCTGCCGCGCGCGCAGGGTCGGGCGACGCGGATCTTCAAGCGGACCGCGCACGTGACGCTGGTCGTCGACGAGCGCGCCTGAGCACGCGGGCGGTAGGGAGCACATGGGACAGAAGACACACCCGAAGGGTTTCCGGGTCGGCGTGATCGAGAACTGGGAGTCGCGCTGGTTCGCGAGCCGCGACTACGCGACGCTGCTGCACGAGGACGTGCGCGTGCGCCGGTTCCTGAAGAAGCGCCTGTACCACGCCGGGATCTCGAAGATCGAGATCGAGCGCGCCGCGAACAAGGCCAAGGTGAACATCCACACCGCCCGCCCGGGCATCGTGATCGGCAAGAAGGGCGCCGAGATCGAGAAGCTCAAGGCCGAGCTGAACAAGCTCATGGGCAAGGAAACCTACATCAACATCATCGAGGTGCGCCGTCCGGACATCGACGCGCAGCTGGTCGCCGAGAACGTCGCGCTGCAGCTCGAGCGCCGCGTCGCGTTCCGCCGCGCGATGAAGGAAGCGGTCGCCCGTGCGATGCGCATGGGCGCCCAGGGCGTCCGCATCCAGTGCTCGGGCCGCCTCGGCGGCACCGAGATCGCGCGCCGCGAGTGGTACCGCGAGGGACGCGTCCCGCTGCACACGCTGCGCGCGGACATCAGCTACGGCTTCGCCGAGGCGAAGACGACGTACGGCGTCATCGGGATCAAGGCGTGGGTCATGCGCGGCGACGTGCTGACCCGCGAGGAGGAGCAGCGCCAGGCGGTCGGCGCCTGACGCGAGGCTGAATCATGCTAGCGCCGAAGCGCATCAAGTTTCGCAAGCACCAGAAGGGCCGCCGGGGCGGGACCGCATATCGCGGCGCGTCGCTCGCGTTCGGCGACTACGGCTTGAAGGCCCTCGACCGCGGCTGGCTCACGGCCCGTCAGCTCGAGGCGGCGCGTATCGCGCTCACCCGCCACATCAAGCGCGGCGGGCGCGTCTGGATCCGCGTGTTCCCCGACAAGCCGCTCACCAAGAAGCCGGCCGAGACGCGCATGGGCAAGGGCAAGGGCTCGCCCGAGCTGTGGGTCTGCGTGATCAAGCCCGGCCGGATGATCTTCGAGATGGAAGGTGTCGATCGTGCGGTCGCGAAGGAGGCGTTCCGCCTCGCGTCGCACAAGATCTCGATCCCGACCGAGTTCATCGAGAGAGCACACCATGCGGCCTAAGGACCTCAGGGACCTCGGCGACGCCGAGCTCGCGCAGAAGGAGCGCGAGATGCGCGAGGAGGTCTTCCGCCTTCGCCTGCGCGGCGCAACGGGACAGATCGAGAACAAGATGAAGGCGCGCGGCGTGCGCCGCGACCTGGCTCGCGTGCTGACGCTGCAGCGCGAGCGAGGCCAGCGCGGCGAGCGCGGAACATCGAAGGCGGGGCGTTCGGCATGACGACGGCACATCGCAAGCATCGTTCGGGGGTCGTGTCCTCGAACAAGATGGACAAGACGGTGGTGGTCCTGGTGGAGCGCCTCGTCAAGGACCCGAAGTACAAGAAGTATCTGCGCGTCCGGAACAAGTTCAAGGCACACGACGAGCGCAACGCCTGCAACGTCGGCGACCTGGTCGAGATCATCGAGACCCGGCCGCTGTCGCGCGACAAGCGCTGGGCCGTCAAGTCGATCCTGCGCAGGGCGCAGCAGTAGGGACGACCGAGGCGCGACATGATCCAGACGGAAACGCTGCTCGACGTCGCCGACAACTCCGGCGCGCGCAAGGTGCTCTGCATCAAGGTGCTCGGGGGCAGCCGGCGGCGCTACGCGTCGCTCGGCGACGTGATCGTGGGCTCGGTGAAGGAGGCGACGCCGAACTCCAAGGTGAAGAAGGGAGACGTCGTCAAGGCGGTCGTCGTGCGGACGGCGAAGGAGGTCGGTCGGCCCGACGGCTCCTACATCCGCTTCGACAACAACTCGGCGGTGCTGATCGACAAGGAAGGTGAGCCGGTCGGGACGCGCATCTTCGGCCCGATCGCGCGCGAGCTGCGCGCGAAGCGGTTCATGAAGATCGTCTCGCTCGCGCCCGAGGTCATCTGAGAATGAGCGCGGCTACGAAGAACCGAGCGGGCAGCGGCGAGCGTCCCGTCCGCATCCCGACCCGCCTGAAGAAGGGCGACACGGTGCTGGTGATCGCCGGCAAGGAGCGCGGCAAGACCGGCAAGATCCTGCGGGTGATCGGCGAGAAGAACCGCGCCACCGTCGAGCGGCTCAACATGGTGAAGCGTCACCGCAAGGGGCGCACCGCGCAGACGGCCGGCGGCATCATCGAGCGCGAGGCGGCGCTGCACCTGTCGAACCTGATGCTGATCTGCGACCGCTGCAACAAGCCGACGCGCATCGGGATGAAGCGCCTCGAGAACGGCGAGCTCGCGCGGCGCTGCCATCGCTGTGCCGAGGTGATCGACCGATGACCGACGGCGCTCAGGAAGCTGCGCAGCCGGCGAAGGCGGCGAAGGACGGAAAGCGGCAGCAGATGGTTCCGAGACTCAAGAAGGCCTACACCGAGCGGCTCGCGGCCCAGCTCCAGACCGAGCTCGGGCTCAAGAACCCGCTGCAGGTGCCGCGGCTCGAGAAGATCGTCCTCAACGTCGGCCTCGGCGAGGCGATTCAGAACGTCAAGGTGCTCGACTCCGCGGTGGCCGAGCTGACGGCGATCACGGGCCAGAAGCCGGTGGTGACGCGCGCCAAGAAGGCGATCGCGAACTTCAAGCTGCGCGAGAAGATGCCGATCGGCGCGATGGTCACCCTGCGCGGCAGCCGCATGTACGAGTTCCTCGATCGGCTGCTGTCGGTCGCGCTGCCCCGCGTGCGCGACTTCAAAGGCGTCTCGGACCGCAGCTTCGACGGCCGCGGCAACTATTCTCTCGGGATCACCGAGCAGATCATCTTTCCCGAGATCGACATCGACAAGATCGACAAGGTGCGGGGCCTCACCGTCACCATCTGCACCACGGCGCGCACGGACAGCGAGGGCAAGGCGCTGCTGCGGGCGCTCGGCATGCCGTTCCGGAGCTGAGAGCGGCAGCGAGCCCACGAGGAACAGTAGGAACGACGAATGGCGAAGACCTGTCTCCGGATCAAAGCGGCGCGGCCTCCGAAGTTCGAGGTGCGCAGGTACAACCGCTGCCTCTCGTGCGGTCGTGCGCGCGGCTTCTACCGCAAGTTCAAGCTGTGCCGGATCTGCCTGCGCGAGCTCGCACGCAAGGGCCAGATCCCGGGCGTGACGAAGGCGAGCTGGTAGCACCCATGATGACCGATCCCATTGCCGACCTCCTGACGCGCATCCGCAACGGCAGCCACGCGCGCAAGGACCGCGTCGACGTACCGTGGTCGAAGGTGAAGGAGCGCCTCACGGCGGTCCTCGTCGATGAAGGTTACCTCAAGGACTACACGGTGGTCGGCGAAGGGCCGAGCAAGGAGATCCGGATCGGCCTGCGCTACGACGCGCAGCGCCGCCCGGTCATCACCGGCCTGCAGCGCGTCAGCCGCCCGAGCCTGCGCGTCTACGTCGGCGCCGACACGGCACCGAAGGTCCGACGCGGCCTCGGCGTCAACATCCTCTCCACGCCGCAGGGTATCCTGCCGGACCGTGTGGCGCGCGAGCGCAAGGTCGGCGGCGAGATCCTGTGCGCGGTGTGGTGAGGGTCGGCGGAGCCGTTCGAGGATCTGCGACGAGGAAGGTGAAGCGATGTCTCGCATAGGACGACTTCCGGTGAAGCTTCCCAAGGGGGTGAGCGTCGCCGTGAAGCCGGATTCGGTGGAGATCAAGGGGCCGCGCGGCGCGACCTCCGTGACGGTGCCGCCCAAGGTCACCGTGCGCCAGGAGGGCGAGGAGCTGCACGTGGCGCGCGAGGGCGACGGACGGCAGGTGCGCGCCCTGCACGGTCTCACGCGCAAGAGCCTGTTCAACGGCGTGACGGGTGTGAGCACGGGCTTCACGCGCGTCCTCGAGATCAACGGCGTCGGCTACCGCGCGGACGTGCGCGGCAAGGCGATCCTGCTCACCCTCGGCTACTCGCACCCGATCCTGTTCCAGCTGCCGGATGGCATCACGGCCAAGATCGACAAGCAGACCGTCATCACGCTCGAGGGCTCCGACCGCCAGCTCATCGGCGCGACCGCCGCGGCGATCCGCGAGCTGCGCCCGCCCGAGCCCTACAAGGGCAAGGGGATCAAGTACGCCGAGGAGACGATCCGGAGGAAGTCCGGCAAGGCGGCGGGAGCGGCCTGAGGAACGTTGCGATGTTGACCAATCTGAGATCTCCGGGCCGCGCGCTGCGCCAGGCCCGCGTCCGCAAGCGGCTGCAAGGCACCGACCAGCGCCCGCGCCTGACGGTGTTCCGCAGCCTGAAGCACATCTACGCGCAGGTCATCTCGGACGAGTCCGGACGCACGCTGGTATCCGCGTCGAGCCTGTCGCCGGAGGTGCGCGACAAGCTCGGCGGCAAGTCGGGCAACAAGCAGGCGGCGCGCGAGGTGGGGCAGCTCGTCGCGCGGCGCGCGAAGGACGCCGGCATCGCGCAGGTCGTCTTCGACCGCAACGGCTTTCTCTACCACGGTCGCGTGCGCACTCTCGCCGAGGCGGCACGCGAAGGGGGACTTCAGTTTTGATCCGGTACGGCTTGGCAGGTGACCGCGAGCGCGAAGGAGTCGAGCGGTGCAGGTAACGACGGGTGAACGCGTGGATCCCCACGGGCTCGAGCTCAAGGAAAAGGTCGTCAGCATCAACCGCGTCGCCAAGGTGGTGAAGGGCGGCCGGCGCTTCCGCTTCGGCGCGCTGGTGGTCGTCGGCGACGGCGCCGGGCACGTCGGCTTCGGCCTCGGCAAGGCGAAGGAGGTGCCCGAGGCGATCCGCAAGGGCATCGACAAGGCGAAGAAGGCGTTGATGACCGTCCCGCTCAACGAGGGCACGATCCCGTTCGAGGTGGTGGGTCGCTTCGGCGCCGGCATCGTCATGATGCGCCCGGCGGGTCCCGGCACCGGGGTGATCGCCGGCGGCGGCGTGCGCGCGGTGGTCGAGGCGGCCGGCGTGCAGAACGTGCTGACCAAGTGCATCGGCTCGAACAACCCGCACAACATGGTGCGCGCGACCATCACGGCGCTCTCGATGCTGCGCTCGCCCGAGCAGGTGGCGCGCGTCCGCAACAAGGAAGCGGCCGAGCTCGGCGCGGCTTGAGCGCGGGCGAAGGAACGCAGGTAATGAAGTCGCGGAAGGCAAGGAAAGCGGACGAGCGCATCACGGCGCTGATGAACCGCTTTGCGCCCGGCTCGCAAGGAACGAACAAGACGCTGCGCGTGGTCCTCACCGGCAGCGAGATCGGAGGCACCGAGCGCCAGCGCGCGACGCTGCGCTGCCTCGGCCTCGGCAAGCGCGGCTCGCACGCGCTGATCGCCGACACGCCGCAGGCGCGCGGTCGCATCCGCGCCGTCGCCCACCTCGTCGAGGTGGAGGAGGCGAGCTGAGCATGGATCTCTCGAACCTCCACCCGGCGCCCGGAGCACGCAAGCCGCGCAAGCGCGTCGGCCGCGGCCCCGGCTCGGGCCTGGGCAAGACCGCGGGCCGCGGCCACAAGGGGCGCAAGTCGCGCTCGGGCGGCAACAGCCCGCCGGGCTACGAGGGCGGCCAGATGCCGCTGCAGCGCCGCTTGCCGAAGCGCGGCTTCACCAACCCGTTCCGCAAGGAGTACGAGGTCGTGAACCTGGCCGACCTCGGGCGCTTTGCCGCGGGTACCGTGGTCGATCTCGACGCGCTCGCCCGGGCCGGGCTCGCCGGCAAGCACGGCAAGCGGGTCAAGATCCTCGGCAACGGCGCGCTCGAGCACGCGCTCACCGTCAAGGCGCACGCGTTCAGCGCATCCGCCAAGGCCGCGATCGAGGCCAAGGGCGGCAGCGCCGAGGTCGTCGCGTGACGACCGGCTTCTCCAACGCGCTGCGGGTCGAGGAGCTCAAGAAGCGGCTGCTCTTCACCGCCGGGATGCTCGCCGTCTACCGCGTCGGCGTCGCCATCCCGACGCCCGGCATCGACGGCAAGGCCATGCAGGCCTTCTTCGAGGAGGCGAAGAACAACGTCTTCGGCCTCGTGAACCTGTTCTCGGGTGGCGCGCTCGAGCGGTTCTCGATCTTCGCGCTCGGCATCATGCCGTACATCAGCGCGTCGATCATCCTGCAGCTCCTGACCGTCGTCGTCCCCACCCTCGAGCGCCTCTCGAAGGAGGGCGAGGCGGGCCGGCGCAAGATCACGCAGTACACCCGCTACGGCACCGTGGCGCTCGCGCTGATCCAGAGCCTGTTCATCAGCGTCGGGCTCGAGCAGATCCAGGCGCCGGGCGGCGGCGGCGTGGTCTACAACCCGGGCTGGAGCTTCCGGCTGATGAGCATGATCACGCTCACGTCGGGCACCGCCTTCATCATGTGGCTCGGCGAGCAGGTGACGGAGCGCGGCATCGGCAACGGCATCTCGCTGGTCATCTTCGCCGGCATCGTGGCGGCGCTGCCGTCGGCGGTCGCGACGACCTTCCAGTTCATGAACGAGGGCGAGCTGTCGCTGTTCGTGGTGCTCGCGATCCTGGTCCTGATGACGGCCGTGATCGCCGCGATCATCTTCGTCGAGCGCGGCCAGCGCCGGATCCCGGTGCAGTATGCCAAGCGGGTCGTGGGCCGGCGGATGTACGGCGGCCAGAGCTCGCACCTGCCGCTCAAGATCAACACGGCCGGCGTCATCCCCCCGATCTTCGCGTCGTCGATCCTGATCTTCCCCGGCACCATCGCGAGCTTCGTGCAGCACCCGTGGGCCGACCGGGCGGCCGAGCTGCTCACCCCCGGCAACGTCCTCTACAACGTCATCTACGTGGCGCTCATCATCTTCTTCTGCTACTTCTACACGGCTGTCACGTTCGACCCGGTCGACGTCGCCGAGAACATGAAGAAGTTCGGCGGCTACATTCCGGGGATCAGGCCTGGAAAGAAGACGGCCGATTTCATCGACCGCATCCTGACGCGGATCACGCTCGGCGGGGCGATCTACATCTCCGCCGTCTGCGTCCTTCCGACCATCCTGATCCAGCAGTTCAACGTGCCGTTCTTCTTCGGAGGGACGGCGCTTCTCATCGTCGTTGGAGTTGCGCTGGACACCGTCGCACAGATGGAGACACATCTCCTGACCCGCAACTACGAAGGCTTCATGAAACGCGGCCGGTTGCGTGGACGTCGTGGTTAGGGTGCCGGCGCGCCGTGACGACCGCCGCCTCTTCGCAACTGGTCCTGCTCGGACCACCCGGAGCTGGAAAGGGCACACAGGCGGAATTGCTTTCGGCGCGCCTCGGAACGCCGCACATCTCGACGGGCGACATGCTGCGCGTCGAGATCTCCCGTGGCTCGGAGCTCGGCCAGCGGGCGAAGGGCTTCATGGACAAGGGTGATCTCGTGCCGGACGAGCTGATGCTGGGCATCGTCCGCCAGCGGCTGTCGGCTGCGGATTGCGAGCGGGGCTTCGTCCTCGACGGCTTCCCGCGCTCGGTCCCCCAGGCCGTGAGCCTCGACGAGATCTGCGGCAACTCGACGCGCGGGCTGCGCGCCGTCAGCCTCGAGGTCCCGACCGACGAGCTCGTGCGGCGCCTGGCCGAGCGGCGCACCTGCCGGCTCTGCGGAGCGATGTACCACCTGAGCTTCGAGCCGCCGAAGCGGCCGGGCATCTGCGACAAGTGCGGCGGCGAGCTCTACCAGCGCGACGACGACCGCGAGGAGATCGTCACCGCGCGGCTCGAGGTGTACCGCAAGGCGACCGCGCCGCTGCTGCAGTTCTATCGCGAGCGCAAGGCGCTGCTGCCCGTCGACGGCACCGGCTCGACCGAGCAGGTGAACCGCCGCATCGTGGCGAGCCTCGGGATCCCGGCATGATCGTCCTGCGCAGCCGACAGGAGATCGAGCTGATCCGCGCCGCCTGCCAGATCGTCGCGGACGTCCTGCGCCGCCTCACCGAGGTCGTCGCGCCGGGCGTGTCGACGGCCGAGCTCGATCGCCTCGCCGAGAAGTGGACCCGCGAGAGGGGCGCCGTACCGGCCTTCAAGGGCTACAACGTCGGCGGCCGGGTCTATCCGGCCTCGCTCTGCGTCTCGATCAACGAGGAGGTCGTGCACGGCATGCCGTCGCCGAAGCGCATCCTGCGCGAGGGCGACATCGTCGGGCTCGACTACGGGGCGGTCTACAAGGGCTACTACGGGGATTCCGCGGTCACCCTCGCGGTCGGCCAGGTGAGCGAGAGCGCCGAGCGCCTGATGCGCGTGACCCGCGAGTCGCTCTACTGCGGCATCGAGAGCATGCGGGTGGGCAACCGCATCCGGGACATCTCGGCCGCGATCCAGACGCACGCCGAGGCGCACGGCTACGGCGTGGTACGGGACTTCGTCGGGCACGGCATCGGCCAGCGCCTGCACGAGGAGCCGCAGGTACCGAACTACGTCGCCGCGGGGCAGAACCCGCGGCTCAAGGAAGGGATGGTCCTCGCGATCGAGCCCATGGTCTGCGAGGGGACGCACGAGGTCGAGGTGCTCGCGGACGGCTGGACGGCCGTCACCCGCGACCGCCGCCTCGCCGCCCATTTCGAGCACTCGGTGGCCGTGACCGCCGAGGGGCCCGAGATCCTCACGTTGCCGAGCTAGGGACGGAGATGCCGAAAGGAGACGCGATCGAGGTCAGCGGGGTGGTGCAGGAATCGCTCCCCAATGCGATGTTTCGGGTAGCCCTGGACAACGGCCACAAGATCATCGCGCACATCTCCGGGAAGATGCGCATGCACTACATCAAGATCCTGCCGGGCGACAAGGTCACGGTCGAGCTCTCGCCGTACGACCTCTCCCGCGGCCGGATCACGTATCGCGTCAAATAGATGGGAACGAAGACATGAAGGTTCGAGCCTCCGTCAAGAAAATCTGCCCGAAGTGCAAGATCATCCGGCGCGAAGGCGTGGTGCGCGTCCTGTGCGTGAACCCGCGCCACAAGCAGCGCCAGGGCTGAGCCGAGGGAGCTGAGGGAGCCATGGCACGCATCGCCGGCGTCGACTTGCCGAAGAACAAGCGGATCGAGATCGGACTCACGTACATCTACGGGATCGGCCGCAGCCTCGCGCGGAAGATCTGCGAGGAAGCGGAAGTTCCGGTGGACACGAAGACCGACGTGCTGTCGGAGGACGATCTTCAGAAGCTTCGCCGCACGATCGACCAGAACTGCAAGGTCGAGGGCGACCTGCGCCGCGAGATCACCCTCAACATCAAGCGTTACGTCGACCTCGGCACCTACCGCGGCATCCGCCACAGGAAGAACCTGCCCGTGCACGGGCAGCGCACGCACACCAACGCGCGCACGCGCAAGGGGCCGCGTCGCACCGTCGCCGGCAAGAAGCAGGCGCCACCGAAGGGCTGATCGCCGCGGGACGCCAGGGAACGTCTAGGAGCACAAGCGAATGTCGAAGACCGAGGTCAATCCGGCGCCCGCCGCCGAACAGGGCGCCGCGGAAACGCCGGCCGCCCAGCCGGCGGCCGCCGCGCCGGCCACGCCCCGGCGCAAGAAGGGCAAGCGGACGGTCTCGGAAGGGATCGTCCACATCCACTCCACCTTCAACAACACCATCATCACCATCACGGACACGATGGGTGGCGTCGTTGCGTGGGCGAGCGCGGGCTCGGTCGGCTTCAAGGGTTCGCGCAAGGGCACGCCGTTCGCGTCGCAGCTCGCCGCCGAGGCGGCGGCGAAGAAGGCGGCCGACTTCGGCATGCGCAGCGTGCAGGTGCTGGTCAAGGGACCGGGCGGGGGACGGGAGCCCGCGCTGCGGTCGCTGCAGGCGGCGGGCTTCGCGATCACGCTGATCCGCGACGTCACCCCGATCCCGCACAACGGCTGCCGCCCGCCGAAGCGAAGGAGGGTGTGAGGTGGCACGCAACACCGATTCCGTGTGCCGCATGTGCCGCCGCGAGGGCATGAAGCTGTTCCTCAAGGGCGAGCGGTGCTTCACCGACAAGTGCGCGATCGAGCGCCGCAACTACCCGCCCGGACAGCACGGCCAGGGTCGCCACAAGTTCTCCGAGTACAGCGTCCAGCTGCGCGAGAAGCAGAAGGTCAAGCGGATCTACGGCGTCTTCGAGCGGCAGTTCCGGCGCTACTTCTCGCTCGCCGAGCGGGCGAAGGGCGTGACCGGCGAAGCGCTGCTGACGACGCTCGAGCGCCGGCTCGACAACATCGTCTACCGGATGAGCTTCGCGAACTCGCGCGCCGAGGCGCGTCAGCTCGTGCGTCATGGCCACTTCAGCGTCAACGGACGGAAGGTGACGATCCCGTCCTACCTGGTCAACGTCGGCGACAAGGTCACGGTCCGTGAGCGGAGCCAGAAGGTGACGCGCATCGTCGAGGCGCTGGAGCTGTCGCAGCGGCGCGGCGTGCCCGACTGGCTCGAGGTCAGCCGCGAGGGCTTCGCCGGCACCGTCAAGGCGCTGCCGCAGCGCGCGGACCTGACCATGCCCATCAACGAGCGGCTCATCGTCGAGCTGTACTCGAAGTGATGGGGCGACGCGGCACGTCGAGTCGCGAATCGAGAATCGAGGGAGTCAAAGAGTGAACGGTTTTCAGCAGAATTGGCGCGATCTCACGAAGCCGAAGCGGCTCGAGATCGACGACAAGAGCCTGACGCCGACCTACGCAAAGCTCGAGTTCGAGCCGCTGGAGCGCGGGTTCGGCACGACCCTCGGGAACTCGCTGCGTCGGATCCTTCTCTCCTCGCTGCGCGGCGCGGCGATCACGACGGTGCGCTTCGAGAACACGCTGCACGAGTTCTCGACCATCGCCGGCGTCACCGAGGACGTGACCGACATCATCCTGAACCTGAAGGAAGTCCGCTTCCGCCTGCACGACGGCGCGAGCGAGGCGACCGCGCGCATCGACGTCAAGGGTGAGCGCCGGGTGACGGCTGCGGACATCGAGGCGGGCCCCGAGCTCGAGGTGCTCAACCCCGAGCACCTGATCGCGAGCGTCGGCAAGGGCTCCGACCTGAAGGCCGAGCTCAGCGTCAAGGCCGGCCGCGGCTACGTCCCTGCCGAGCGCAACAAGGAGGAAGGTCAGCCGGTCGGAACGATCGCGATCGACTCGATCTTCAGTCCGGTGCGGAAGGTGAACTTCGTCGTCACCAACGCGCGCGTCGGGCAGCGCACCGACTACGACAAGCTGACGATGGAGATCTGGACCGACGGCAGCGTGCGCCCGGAGGACGCGCTCGCGCTCGCCGCGCGCATCCTGCAGGACCAGCTCAGCGTCTTCATCAACTTCGAGGAGCCGGCCGAGGTCTCGGTTCCCGCCGAGGAAGCCGCGTCGGCGGAGCTCAACGAGAACCTGTTCCGCACGGTCGACGAGCTCGAGCTCTCAGTCCGCTCGGCGAACTGCCTGCAGAATGCCGACCTGCGCTACATCGGCGAGCTCGTGCAGAAGACCGAAGCGGAGATGCTCAAGACCAAGAACTTCGGGCGCAAGTCGCTCAACGAGATCAAGGAGCTGCTCGCCGAGATGGGTCTCTCGCTCGGCATGCGCCTCGAGAACTTCCCGCCGCGGGAGGAGCTCGAGCGCCGCCGGATGATGCGCGAGAAGCAGACGGCGTAGGATTTCGGATCACACCATGCGACATCTGAAGGCAGGACGGAAGCTCGGCCGGACGTCGGCCCATCGTGCTTCGCTGTACCGCAACCTGGTTGCAGAGCTGCTGAGCCACGACCGCATCAAGACGACGGACGAGAAGGCGAAGGAGGTGCGGCGCTTCGCGGATCGCATGGTGACGCTCGGCAAGTCGGGCACCCTCGCCGCGCGGCGGCGCGCCGTCGCGTTCGTCCGGGACCGCAAGGCCGTGCAGCGGCTATTCTCGGACATCGCCGAGCGCTTCAAGGACCGGCCGGGCGGCTACACGCGCATCGTCAAGCTCGGGGTCCGTCCGGGCGACGCGGCCTCGATGTCGTTGATCGAGCTCACCGGGACGTCCGAGAGCGTCGAGCCGGCGAAGAAGCGCAGGGGGCAGCGCCGCGCCAAGAAGGGCCCGCAGGCGGAGCCGGCACAGAAGCGCGCTCGCGCGGCGGCGGGCTGATCCAGCGGGCTCCATGCGCGTGGAGCCACGTGCGTTTGACGCTTCGCGACGAACTCGCTAGCGACAGCACGTGTGGACGCGTGCGCGCTTGACCTCCTCTCCGCCATCCCCGTCCTAGGCGTGGCGGCCGCGGGCCTGGTCCGAGCGACGCGTCCGCGCGCGGATCGGGGATGAAGAAGCGGATCGAAGCCCTGCTCGCCGGCGCCCTGGAACGGGCCGTCCGCGCGGGCGATCTGCACGGCAGCACCCTGCCGCCCGGGTCGCTCGAGGTGCCGAAGGACCGCCAGTACGGCGATCTCGCGGCGACTCTTGCCCTGACGCTGGCGCGCGCCGAGCGCAAGGCGCCCCGGGCGATCGCCGAGACGATCCTGCGCCACTTCGAGGACGCCCACGGGCTCGTGGCCGGGACGGAGATCGCCGGTCCCGGCTTCATCAACTTCAAGCTCGCGCCGCGCTTCTGGCACGAGGAGCTGGCCGGCCTGCTCGGCGACGACACGCTCGGCGTGGAGCCCGAGGGCGCCGGACGCCGCGCCCAGGTCGAGTTCGTGAGCGCGAACCCCACCGGGCCGCTCACCGTCGGGCACGGCCGCAACGCGGTGCTGGGCGACACGCTCGCGCGGCTGCTGGAAGCGGTCTCGTACCGCGTCGAGCGCGAGTACTACTTCAACAACGCGGGGCGCCAGATGAAGGTGCTCGCCGCGTCGGTGCGCGCCCGCTACCAGGAGCTGGTCGGCCGCACCGCGTCGTTCCCCGAGGACGGCTACCAGGGCGACTACATCCGCGACATCGCGCGTGGCCTGGTCGAGACCCGCGGCGCCGACGTCGCGGACGACGACGAGGCGACCTTCCGTGCGGCGGCGGAGAGCGCCATCTTTGCGGACATCCGGGCGACGCAGGATCGCCTCGGCATCCGGTTCGACCACTACTTCAACGAGGACGGCCTGTACGCGTCGCGGGCGATCGACGACGTGCTGGCGAGGCTCGACCAGCGAGGGCTGATCGACCGCAGGGAAGGCGCCGTGTGGCTGCGCGGCGAGAAGGTCGGGCTCGACAAGGACCGCGTGCTGGTGAAGAGCAGCGGAGAGCCCGCCTACCGCCTGCCGGACATCGCGTACCACGAGAACAAGCTCGCGCGGGGGTTCGACCTGATCGTCGACGTGCTGGGCGCGGACCACATCGCGGAGCACCGCGAGGTGGCCGCCGCGCTCGCGGGCCTCGGGCACGACACGTCGCGCATCCGGCCGGTGATCTACCAGTTCGTGACGCTCACCCGGCACGGCGAGCAGGTGAAGATGTCCACGCGCCGCGCCGAGTACGTGACCCTCGACGAGCTGCTCGACGAGGTCGGCAGCGATGCCGCACGATTCTTTTTCTTGAGCAGGAAGTCCGACAGCCACCTCGAGTTCGACCTCGAGCTCGCGAAGAAGCGCTCGACGGACAACCCGGTCTACTACGTGCAGTACGCGCACGCGCGCATCATGAGCCTGTACGCGCAGGCGCGCACGCTCGGCGTCGCGCTGCCGCAAGCCCGCGTCACGGCGGACGAGCTGCGCCCGCTCGAGCTCGACGAGGAGTTCGACGTCATCCGTCTGCTGGCGAGCTACGGCGAGGTCGTCGACGCCGCGGCGCGTGAGCTCGAGCCGCATCGCGTGGTGTTCTTCCTTCAGGAGCTGGCCGCGGCGCTGCACCGCTTCTACAACCACCACCGCGTGCTCGGCGACGAGGCGCCGGGACGCGTGGCGGCGCGCCTGGCGATGCTCGAGGCCGTGCGCCGCGTGCTCGTCGCGGGCCTGTCGCTGCTCGGCGTCAGCGCGCCGGAGAGGATGTGATGACGCGGGAGGGCGGGCGCTTCGAGTTCGGCTGGCTCGGCATCCTCGGGATGTTCACCATCTTCACGCTCGGCTCGGTGGTGATCTTCTTCCTCGGCATCTACGTCGGGAAGGGGCTGCAGGAGAGCCGGCTCGCGCGCGAGGAGCGCGTCGTCCGGCTGCCGGTCAATCCGGGCGAGACGGGCGGCGAGCTCGCCGACGTGCGGCCCTGGGACGCTCCGGCAGAGCCACAGCCGGCGCAGACCGCGAGCGTGAACCTCGCCGTGCGCAGCGCCGCTCAGCCGATCGCGACCGCGAGCCCCGCTCCGGCCCCTGCGCCGACCGCGGAGCTCGCCGCGCTGCCCGCGGCGACGCCGGCCGCGGCGCCGCCGGCCGTGAGCCCGGGCATCGTCATCATCCGGCCCACGCCGGCCACGGAGAGCCTGGCGAAGGTCGAGCCGCCCGTCGCGAGCGTACGTCCGGCCGCCGGCAAGTACTGGAGCGTCCAGGTCAACGCGACCAAGGACCAGGAGACCGCGGACCGGCTCGTCGAGCGCCTGACGGAGCTCGGCTACCAGGCGTTCATCGTCCGCGTCCGGTTGGCGGACGAGACCTGGTACCGCGTGCGCGTCGGACGCTTTCCGACGATGGAGGCGGCAACCGCCGTCGTCATGCGGCTCAAGAACGAGGAGCGCTACTCGCGCGCGTTCCTCGTCAACGAGTGAGCGCGTGCGCATCCTGCCGAGCCGGGCGCAGTTCGCGCGCCTCGCCGAGAACGCGACGCACGTCCCGGTGTGGGGCGAGCTGCTGTCGGACCGCGACACGCCGGTCAGCGCGTTCCGCAAGCTGCACCGCGGCGCCTACGGCGGCCTGCTCGAGAGCGCCGTCGGCGGCGAGCGCTGGGGGCGCTACAGCTTCATCGTCACCGACCCCTTGGCGCGCCTCGTGGCGCGCGGCCGCGACGTCGAGCTGATCCGCGACGACGGCTCCGTCACCGCGCGCAAGGGCGTCGACCCGCTGCTGTTCGTGCGGGAGGTGCTGGCGGGCTACCGCGTCCCCGCCGTGCCCGGGCTGCCCCGCTTCACCGGGGGGCTCGTCGGCTACGTGGCCTACGACGCCGTGCGCTGGATCGAGCGCCTCGAGTCGCCGCCGCCCGACGACCTCGGCTTTGCCGATCTCCACCTGCTGCTCGCCGACACGCTCGTCATCTTCGACAGCAGGGACCAGAAGCTGCTGGTCTTGACGCACGCCGACCTGAGCCTCGGCGAGGAGCGCGCATACGGGGAGGCCGTGCGTCGCGTCGAGGAGCTCGCGCAGCGGCTCGACGAGCCGGTCCGGCCGCTGCCCGCGCGCTTCGAGAGCGCGCCGTCACGGCCGGTCGAGTCGACCATGACGCCCGAGGCGTTTCGTGCCGCCGTCGTTCGGGCCAAGGAGTACATCGTCGCGGGCGACGTCATCCAGGTCGTGCTCGCGCAGCGCTTCTCGCGCGCGACCAGCGCCGCGCCGTTCGACGTCTACCGCTGCCTGCGCTCGATCAACCCGTCGCCCTATCTCTACCACATGGAGCTCGGCGACCTGGCGGTCGTGGGCGCCTCGCCCGAGGTGCTGGTGCGGCTCGAGGACGGCCGCATGACGGTCCGGCCGATCGCGGGCACGCATCCGCGGGCGGCGTCGCCCGCCGAGGACGAGAAGCTCGCCGCGAAGATGCTCGCCGACCCGAAGGAGCGCGCGGAGCACGTCATGCTGCTCGACCTCGGCCGTAACGACGTCGGACGCGTCGCGGTGCCGGGCTCCGTCGAGGTGACCGAGCAGTTCGTGGTCGAGCGCTACTCGCACGTGATGCACATCGTGTCGAACGTCGAGGGTCGCGTCGCGCCGGGCTTCGACGCGATCGACGCACTCCGCGCCGCCTTCCCCGCGGGCACCCTGTCGGGCGCGCCGAAGGTGCGGGCGATGCAGATCATCGACGAGCTCGAGCCGCGGCGACGCGGGATCTACGGCGGCGCCTTCGGCTACTTCGGCTTCTCCGGCTCGATGGACACGGCGATCACCATCCGCACCGCCGTCCTCGCCGGCGGCAAGGTGCACGTGCAGGCGGGCGCCGGCGTGGTCGCCGACTCGGACCCGCAGTACGAGCACGAGGAGTGCGTCCGCAAGGTGCGCGCGGTCTTCGCCGCGGTCGAGATGGCGGAAACTCTCCAATGATTTTGATGCTTGATAACTACGATTCGTTCACCTACAACCTCGTGCAGTACCTCTGCGAGCTCGGTGCCGAGGTCGAGGTGCGGCGCAACGACGCCGTCACGGTGGACGAGGTCGAGGCGATGCGCCCGGCGGCGATCGTCATCTCGCCGGGTCCGTGCACGCCGCGCGAGGCGGGCATCTCGGTGGCGCTCGTCCAACGCTGCGCGAGCCGCATCCCGACGCTCGGCGTCTGCCTCGGACATCAGGCGATCGGCGCGGCGCTCGGCGGCGACGTGATCCGGGCGCCGCGCATCATGCACGGCAAGACGTCGCCCATCCACCACGAGGGCGTCGGCGTGTTCGCCGGATTGCCGAACCCTTTCGAGGCGACGCGGTACCACTCGCTGGTGATCGATCCGCGCACCCTGCCGAAGGACCTCCAGGTCACCGCGTGGACGGACGACGAGGGCGAGCGGACCATCATGGGCGTCCGTCACGCGACCTGGCCGCTCGAGGGCGTGCAGTTCCATCCCGAGTCGATCCTCACGGTCTGCGGGAAGCGGCTGCTCGAGAACTTCCTCGCCCGGGTCGGGGCCGCGTGAGCGCGCCGGCCCTGCGTGCCGCCCTCGCGCAGCTCTGCGGCGGGCGTGAGCTCGCCTGCGACGAGGCCGCGGCCGCGTTCGACGAGATCATGGGCGGCGCGGCGACCCCTGCTCTGATCGGCGCCTTTCTGGCGGCGCTGCGCGCGCGTGGCGAGACCGTCGACGTGGTGGTCGCCGCTGCGCGCACCATGCGTCGCCACGCCGAGCGCGTGGTCACCAGACGCGCGCCGCTGGTCGACACCTGCGGCACCGGCGGCGACGGCGCCAGCACCATCAGCATCTCGACGGCCGCGGCGCTGATCGCGGCAGGCGCCGGCGCGGCGGTCGCGAAGCACGGCAATCGCGGCGCATCGGGCAGGTTCGGGGGCGCCGACGTGCTCGAAGCCCTCGGCGTGCGGATCGACCTCGGTCCGCGCGCGGCCGGGCGGTGCCTCGATGAGGTCGGCATGGCGTTCCTGTTCGCGCCGCGCATGCATCCCGCGATGCGGCACGCGGCGCCGGTGCGCCGCGAGCTCGGCATCCGCACGGTGTTCAACCTGCTCGGACCGCTCACCAACCCGGCCGGCGTGACCCGGCAGGTGATCGGCGTCCCGTCGACGGAGGCGCTCGAGCTCGTCGGCGGTGCGCTGCAGGCGCTCGGCACGGAGCACGCGCTCGTCGTGCACAGCCGCGACGGCCTCGACGAGATCTCGCTCGGCGCGCCGACCGACGCGCTCGAGCTGCGCGACGGCGCGCCCGTCGAGCGCGTGCTGACGGCGGCCGACTTCGGCCTTGCCGCGGTGCCGGTCGAGGAGCTGCGTGCGGAGACCGCGGCGCACTCGGCGGAGGCCGTGCGCGCGCTGCTCGAGGGCAGGCCCGGTCCGATCACCGACGTCGTGCTCGCGAACGCCGCGGCGGCGCTCTACGTCTCGGGCCTCGCCGCGACGCTGCCGGAGGGGGTCGCGAAGGCGCTCGACGCAGTCCGCTCCGGCGCCGCACGCGACGTGCTCGAGCGCCTGATCGCGTTCACCACGACCGTGGACGACCGCACGGGCGATCCCGCCTAGCGGGTGACGCCTCGTGGCCGCGTGCTAGTGTTCCCGGGACCACGGACCCGCGAGCGATGGCAACCGACGAACGGCACACTCCCGACATCCTGTCCGAGATCGTCGCGCACCAGCGCGACGTCATCGACGACGCACGTCGCCGCCGGACGATCGACGAGCTGCGCCGCGACCCCGGCTACGCCGCTCCGCGCCGCAGCCTCATCGCGGCGCTCCGCGCCCGCCGCCCGGCCGTGATCGCCGAGTGCAAGCGCCGCTCGCCGTCGAAGGGGGTGCTGCGCGACCCGTACGATCCGGTCGCGATCGCCCGCGGCTACGCCGCCTCGGGTGCGGCGGCGATCTCGGTGCTGACCAACGAGCGCTACTTCGGGGGGACGCTCGAGCATCTCAAGGCGGTTCGCGCGGCGGTGTCCGTGCCCGTGCTGCGCAAGGACTTCGTCATCGACGCCTACCAGCTCGAGGAAGCGCGGGCGGCGGGCGCGGACGCTGTGCTGCTCATCGCGGCGACGCTGCCGCCCGTGATCCTGCGCGAGCTGCACCGCGTCGCTCGCGACCTCGGCCTCGAGGTGCTCGTCGAGGTGCACGACGAGATGGAGGTGCGGCATGCCATCGGTGCGGAAGCGCGGATCATCGGGATCAACAACCGCAACCTGCGCACCTTCGTGACCGACCTGGCGACGAGCGAGCGCCTCGCGGGTCTTCTGCCGCAGCAGGCAGTGGTGGTCGCCGAGAGCGGCCTCCGCGACGGCCGCGATCTGGCGCGCCTCGGGCGCGCGGGCATCGGCGCGTTCCTCGTCGGCGAGGCGCTCATGACTGCACCCGACCCCGGTGCAGCGCTGCACGAGATGCTGCGCCAGGCGGCGGAGGTGGCGTGACGATCGCCACGCACGGCGCCGCGCAACCGCGGGTGCGCATCAAGATCTGCGGCGTGACGAGCGCTCTCGACGCGCAGGCCGCCGTCGAGGCGGGCGCGGACATGATCGGGCTCAACTTCTTCCCGGGCAGCAAGCGGTGCGTGACGCTCGAGCGCGCGCGGGAGATCGTCGCCGTGCTCCCCGCCGCAGTGTGGCGCGTCGGGGTGTTCGTCAACGCGGCACGCAGCGAGATCGAGCGGCTGCGCGACGCGCTCGCGCTCGATGCGATCCAGCTCCACGGCGACGAGCAGCCCGAGGCGGCGCGCGGGCTCGCGCCGAAGGTCATCCGTGCCGTGCGGCTCCGTGGCCCGGACGACGCCGCCCGCGCCATGGAGCAATGGCACGTGGATTACTTCCTGTGCGAGGGCGACGCCGGCTCCGCCTACGGCGGCGCCGGTGCGTCGTTCGACTGGAGCTGGGCGCGCGCCGTGCCGCCGTCTCGCCTGTTCCTGGCGGGCGGCTTGACGCCCGACAACGTGGCGGACGCGGTGCGCACGCTGCGGCCGTTCGCGATCGACGTTGCGAGCGGCGTCGAGAGCGCGCCGGGAAGGAAGGACCGCGCGCGCATGCTCGCGCTGGTGACGCATGCAAAAGCTGCCTGATCGTCGAGGACACTTCGGCCCGTTCGGAGGCCGCTACGTCAGCGAGACGCTCATGCCGGCGCTGCTCGAGCTCGAGGAGGCCTGGCTGCGGATCCGCAAGGACAAGGGCTTCAAGGCCGAGCTCGACGCGCTGCTCGGGGAGTACGTCGGCCGGCCGACGCCGCTGACGCACGCCAGGCGTCTCTCCGACGAGCTCGGCGGCGCGCAGATCTGGCTCAAGCGCGAGGACCTCTGTCACACCGGCGCGCACAAGATCAACAACACGATGGGGCAGGTCCTGCTGGCGGTCCGCATGGGCAAGCGCCGCATCATCGCCGAGACGGGCGCCGGACAGCACGGCGTGGCGTCGGCGACGGCGGCGGCGCGCTTCGGCCTCGAGTGCGAGGTGTTCATGGGCGCCGAGGACGTCCGGCGTCAAGCACTGAACGTCTTCCGCATGAAGCTGCTCGGCGCCTCGGTGCGGGTCGTCGACAGCGGCAGCCGCACGCTGAAGGACGCCATGAACGAGGCGCTGCGCGACTGGATCAGCACCGTCGAGGACACCTACTACATGATCGGCTCCGCGGCGGGGCCGCATCCCTACCCGATGCTGGTGCGCGAGCTGCAGAGCGTGATCGGCCGCGAGGCGCGGCGCCAGATCCGGCGTGCGACCGGACGCCTACCCGACGTGCTGATCGCGTGCGTCGGCGGCGGGTCGAACGCGATCGGCCTCTTTCACCCCTTCCTCGGCGACCCAGGCGTGCGCCTGGTCGGCGTCGAGGCGGCGGGCCTCGGGCTCGACACCGGCAGGCACGCGGCGACGCTCAGCGCCGGGCAGAGCGGCGTGCTGCACGGCGCGAAGTCCTACCTCCTGCAGGACGAGCTCGGACAGGTGCGGGAGGCGCACTCGATCTCGGCGGGGCTCGACTATCCCGGCGTCGGGCCCGAGCACAGCTACCTGAAGGACCACGGGCTCGCGACCTACGTCACCGCGACGGACGACGAGGCGCTCGACGCGCTCGAGCGCCTCGCGCGCACCGAGGGCATCATCCCGGCGCTCGAGACGGCGCACGCGATCGCGCACGCGATCCGCCTCGCCCCGACGCTTCCCCGCGACCAGTCGATCGTCGTCTCCCTCTCCGGGCGCGGCGACAAGGACATGGAGACCGTCGCGGCGGCGCGCGGCGACGCGATCCGCGCCGGTGGGGCAGGGCGATGACGATCCCGGCGTCCGAGACGGCCACGCGCGGCGCGCCCGCGACGCAGCCCGACGCCGACGTCGGCGGCCGCCTCGCGCGGCGCTTCGCCGCGCTGCGCGCGCGCAACGAGGCGGCGTTCGTGCCGTTCCTCATGGCGGGCGACCGCGGCCTCGACACGACGGCGCAGCTCATGGATGCGCTGGTGCGCGCCGAAGCGGACGTCATCGAGCTCGGCGTGCCGTTCTCCGATCCGATGGCGGACGGTCCCATCCACCAGCGCGCCGCCGAGCGCGCGCTGCGCGCGGGTACGACGTTGCGCGGCGTCCTCGACCTGGTCGCCGATTTCCGGCGGCGCTCGGACGTCCCGGTGGTGGTGTTCGGCTACGCGAATCCGTTCCTGCGCTTCGGGGCGGAGCCGCTCGCACGCGCGGCCGCTGCCGCCGGCGCCGACGCGCTGCTGTGCGTCGACATGCCGCCCGAGGAGGCGGACGAGCTGCGGCTGCCGCTGCGTGCCGCCGGCCTCGACATGATCTTCCTCCTCGCGCCGACCAGCACGCACGGGCGGATCCACCGCGTCCTCGCCGCGGCGAGCGGCTTCGTCTACTTCGTCTCGGTGACCGGCGTGACCGGCGTGAAGGCGGCGGACCCCGAGCGGATCGCCGGGCTCGTACGGACCATTCGCGGCGAGACGCAGCTGCCCGTCGGCGTCGGCTTCGGCATCTCGAGGCCCGAGCAGGCGGCCCGGGTGAGCGCGATGTGCGACGCCGTCATCGTCGGCAGCGCGCTCTCGAAGCTCGTCGAGGACGCGCCCGACGCCGCGGCCGCCGTCGCCGCGGTGGAGTCCCTCGCGCGCAGCCTGAAGGCGGCGACGCGGCGGCCGGAACCGCTGACGTGAAGCGCAACGGGCCGTCCGCGCCGGCGTCGGCCCCGCGCGCGCGAGGCGCCTCGCGGACGGCCTCCGGCCAGGCGTCGGGACAGGAGAAGGCGCTCTTCGTCCGCTGTCCGGCATGCCGCGAGACGGTCTACCGCAAGGACCTCGAGCGGCGCCTCAACGTCTGCGGGAGCTGCGGCCATCACTTTCGCTTGACGGTGGAGGAGCGCCTGCTGATCACGGTCGATCGCGGGTCGTTCGAGGAGACGGACGCGGAGCTGACCGCGAGCGATCCCCTCGGCTGGGTCGACCAGCAGCCCTATCCCGAGCGGCTCGCCGCGGCGCGCGCCGCGACCGGGCACGGAGACGCGGTGGTGACCGGCCGCGCGGCGATCGACGGCATCCCGGTGGCGCTCGCCGTCTTCGACTTCCACTTCATGGGCGGCAGCATGGGGACGGTGGTCGGCGAGAAGCTCGCGCGCCTGGTCGAAAACGCCCTCGAGCGCCGGTTGCCGTTGCTCGTGTTCGCCGCGTCGGGCGGCGCGCGGATGCAGGAGGGTACGCTGTCGCTGTTCCAGATGGCGAAGGTCTCGTCGATGCTGATGCGCCTGCGTGAGGCGGGGCTGCCGTACGTCTGCGTCCTGACCGATCCCACGACGGGCGGCGTCGCCGCCTCGCTCGCGATGCTGGGCGACGTGCAGATCGCGGAGCCGGGCGCCCTGATCGGCTTCGCCGGGCCGCGCGTCATCGAGCAGACCATCCACCAGACGCTGCCGAAGGGCTTCCAGAGCGCGGAGACGGTCCTCGAGCACGGTATGATCGACATGGTAGTGCAGCGTCGCGAGATGCGCGACACGCTCGCCCGCCTGCTGCGGGTTCTGACGCGCGGCCGTGCCGCGCGCGGTGCCTGACGTCGCAGCGCGAGCCGCCGCGCACGCTCCTCGGCCGTGACGTACGACGAGACGATCGCCTGGCTGGTCGGCCTCGAGGCGACCCGCGGCTGGGACCTGAAGCTCGAGCGGATGCGCGACGCGCTCGCGCGGCTCGGCTCGCCGGAGCGCCGCTACCCGGCGGTGCTGATCGCGGGCACCAACGGCAAGGGGTCGACCGCCGCCATGGCGCACGCGGCGCTCGGCGCGGCGGGCCGGCGGACGGGGCTCTACACCTCGCCGCACCTCGTGCACTTCACCGAGCGGATCCGGATCCGCGACGCCGAGATCGCGCGCGACGACGTCGTGCGCCTCGCGGAGAAGATCCGCAGCACGGTCGACGTCGAGGGGACGGGGCTCACCTTCTTCGAGGTGACGACGTTGCTCGCGCTGCTCGCGTTCGCCGAGGCCGCGGTCGACCTCGCGGTGCTCGAGGTCGGCCTCGGCGGGCGGCTCGACGCGACCAACGTCGTCGAGCCGATCGCGTCGGCCGTCACGGCGATCGACTACGACCACGAGGACTGGCTCGGGGACACGCTCGCGGACATCGCGCGCGAGAAGGCTGGCGTGATGCGGCCGGGCAGGCCGGTCGTGCTCGGCCCCGGCATCGCCGCGCCGGCGCGCGAGGCGCTGCTCGAGCAGGCGGCACGGATCGGCGCGCGCGTGGTCGAGGTGAAGGAAGACGCGGCTGCGAGCGTCCATGCGCTTGCGCTGAGCGGTGACCACATGCGACGCAACGCAGCGGTGGCGGGCAGCTTGCTGGAGGTGATCGGCGCGGCCGAGCCGCGCCTCGCGATCGACGCGGCCGCGCTCGCGCGCGGGCTGCGTACCGTGCGCTGGCCTGGCCGCCTCGCCGTTGTGCACGCGGCGCCGCGCGTGATCGTCGACGGCGCGCACAACGTGCAGGGCGTCCTCGCGCTGCGCGCGGCGCTGCCCGCCGTCGCCGGCGCCGGCCCCGTGCGCCTCCTGTTCTCGGCGTTGCGCGACAAGCACTGGCGCGAGATGGCGGAGCTGCTGCAGCCGGTCGCGCGCGAGGTGGTCGTCACCGAGGTCGGCGGCAAGCGCGGCCTCTCCGGCAGCGAGCTCGCGGGCGGCTTCCGTCCCGCCGCGCCGCCGCGCGTCATCGTGCCGCCCGCGGCGGCGCTGTCGACCCTGATCGCCGAGGACCGTGACACGCCGGTCCTGGTCACGGGCTCGCTGTTCCTCGTCGGCAGGATCTACGCCGAGCTGATGGAGCGCGCGGGAGCGCCCAGCGTCTACGACTTCGTACCGCCGGGGGCCGCGTGAGGGGCCGGCGCCGGCGCGCGCGGTCCCGTGCCTGGTTGCGGGTCGCGGCGCGCACGGTGCTCCTGCTCGTGCTGCTCCTGCACGTGGCGGCCGTGACGCTGGTCCGCCGCGGCCATGCGCAGGCGGTGCCGGGCCTGCTCGCCGTCGACGGACGCGGCGACGAGCCGCTGACCATCGATGCCGACGACCTTTCCTACGACCGCGAGGCCGACACCATCCGCGCGCGCGGCGACGTCATCGTGACCGTCGGCGGCAGCGTGCTGGCCGCGGACGAGATCGAGATCGACCGCAAGAAGGGGCAGGCCGATGCGAGCGGCTCCGTCGTGCTCGAGGATCCGCAGGGCCGCATCCGCGCCGAGCGCGCGTCGTTCCTGCTCGAGGACGAGACCGGCTACCTGGAGGAGGGCTACCTCTACCTGCCGCAGTCGCGCTTCCAGATCACCGGCGCGCGGCTCGAGAAGGGCATCGGACAGAGCTACCGCATCTGGGACGGGACGTTCACCACCTGCCAGTGCGAGGACGGCGCACCCGACTGGAGCATCTCGGGCGAGGAGATCGACGTCGAGCTCGGCGGCTGGGGACGCCTGCGCGACGGCGTCTTCAAGATCAAGGATCGCGCGGTGCTGTACCTGCCGTACGGCATCTTTCCGCTGCTGCGCGACCGCCAGACGGGCTTCCTGTTCCCCCGCTTCGGCTACGAGACCAGCCGCGGCTTCCAGTACGTGCAGCCGTTCTACTGGGCGATCGACAAGAGCAGCGACGCGACGATCTCGCTCGACGTCGAGACGTCCGCCCGCATCGGTCTGCTCGCCGAGTACCGCTACCTGTGGTCCGCGACGGCCGGCGGCAACATGGGCATCACGTACTTCAACGAGCGGATCCGCGGCACGACCGCCGACGAGGTGGTCGACCCGCAGATGCTCGCCAACCCGGAGGTGCCGGAGAACCGCGGCAGCATCATCGGCTATCACCAGCAGCTCGGTCCCGGCGGCAGCCGCATCTACGTGCAGCCGTTCCTGGTCAGCGACAACCTCTTCCTGCGCGACATGAACGTGCTGACCGACCTGCCGTACCAGAACATCAACCTGACGACGCTGCGCTACACGACGTCCCGGGCGGGCATCTCGAACGTGTGGGACTGGGGCCTCGCCAAGGGCGAGGTGACCTGGAAGCAGGACCTGATCGGCAAGCAGTCGCGCGTGCCGCAGGCGCTGCCCCGGCTCACGTTCCAGGGGCGCCAGAACCTGCTCGACTCGCGCCTGCTGCTGCGTCTCAACACCGAGGCCGTCGAGTACTACCGCGCTCCGCTCGCGTCCGGGCCGCGCTTCGACTTCGCCCCCGAGGCGCAGGTCCCGTTCCGGCTCGGTCCGTACGCCTACGGCAACCTGCGGCTCATCCTGCGCGAGACCGTGTACTATCTGTTCGACAACGAGATTCCGTTCGGACCGCAGATGGTCGACGAGGAGACCGGGGAGTCGACGTTCGCGACGCGCGTCGTGCCGCACTACCAGCACCGCGAGATCCTGCAGGTGATCAACAACGTGCAGAGCGAGGTGTCGCGCGTGTTCGACGTGGACGGCCGCATGGGCTCGATCCGCAGGCTCAAGCACACGATCGAGCCGTTCCTCGCGTACAACTACACCCCGGTCGTCTCGCAGGACGACCTGCCGCTCTACGACGCGATCGATCGGATTCGCGCGCGCAACGCGATCACGTACGGCGTGACGACGCGGCTCCTCGCCAAGGTACGCACCGGCGGGACGTCGCTCTTGACCGACACGGTCCCCGCCGGTGAGACGCTCGGCAACGAGCTGGTCGGCGACCAGCCGTACGGCCCGCCCGTCGCGCCGAGCATCACCGGCGACTCCGTGCAGGCGCTGGCCGACGAGCGCATCCGCGAGCTCGCGCGTGCGACCGTCCGCCAGAGCTACGAGATCTCGCAGCCCATCATCCCCGGGCAGCACTTCTCGGGCGTCGAGGTCGGCGCGCGCGTGACGCCGGTGAGCTTCTTCGGGCTGCAGGGCCGGATGGTGTACTCGGTCGAGACGCCGCAGCTGCAGTACGCCGCCGTGGGCGCGAATCTCTGGGACCCGCGCCCCATCGCGGGACCGGACGACCTGTTCCTGCCGCAGCTTCGGCCGGTCAACTCGCTGTCGCTGTTCTACCAGTTCACGGGCGGCGGCGCCGTCGAGAACCTGAACGTCGCGACGACGTACCGCGTGACCAACAACTTCGCGCTCTCCTACCTCGGCCGCTTCGACGCGCTGGACAACAGCTTCCTCGAGAACTGGGCGGGCTTCCGCGTGATCTCGTCGTGCGACTGCTGGGTGGTCGACTTCGCGTTCATCGACCGCGTCAACCCGGACACGACCGGGGTCCGGGTGCAGGTGTCGCTGGTCGGGCTGGGGTCGTTCGGGCAGCAGCCGTTCCAGCAGACGTTCGCCGGTGCGGCCGTCCCGCGCGCGATCGACCCGACCGGGATCGGGAGATCGTATTGACGGCGGCGGAGCCCGCCCTCTCCGTCGTCATCCCCGCCTACCGGGCGGAGCAGACGATCGGCGCGTGCCTCGCGTCGCTCGCCGCGCAGCAGGGAGCGCCGCCGTTCGAGGTGGTGATCGTCGACAGCTCACCCGACGGCGCCACCGCGGAAGCGGTTGCGCGCGCGCGGTCGGACGCCCCAACGCTGCGCGTCGAGTGCCGGCGTCTCGCGACGCGCGCTCATCCGGGCGTCGCGCGCAACGAAGGAGCGCGCGTCGCGCGCGCGTCGCGTCTGCTGTTCGTCGACAGCGACTGCGTCGCCGCGCCCGACCTGCTCGCGAGCGCCGTGCGGGCGCTCGACGCGGGCGCGAGCGCGGTGAGCGGCGCGATCGCGCTCGCCCCGCCGGCGCGTCCCTCGGCGCGGCTGCGCCACCTGCTCGAGTTCAAGGAGTCCCTGCCGAGCTGCCCGCCGCGGCGCACCTGGATGCTGCCGTCGGCATGCCTCGCGATGCGGCGTGACGTCTGGCAGCGGCACGGCGGCTTCCCCGACGCGCGGGCGTCGGAGGACTGGCTGCTCGGCTGGCGGATGTGGCGCGCGGGCGAGGACCTGCGCTTCGATCCGAGGCTTCGCGTCGCGCACCGCACGCCGGCCGGCTGGCGGGAGCTGTGGCGCTATAGCGCGCTGCTGGGCTTCCATTCGGGCGCGGCGC
>JBFMAS010000501.1:0-6881 GCA_040755575.1 Thermodesulfobacteriota bacterium | reverse complement strand
CGCTCGGCGCGCTCCGCGAGGCGGCGGTCGAGCTCGCGCGCCTCGCCCTGCGCCTGCGTGACCAGCAGCCGGAGCCCGTCGTGCAGCTCGCGCAGCCGCGCCTCGGTGGCGGCGAGGCCCTCGCCGGGATCGCGGCGCAGCCGAACCAGGATGCCGACCAGCAGCGCCACGAGCGCGCCGTCGACGACGATGCCGCTCCACGCGGCGAGCGATGCGAGGCTCATTGGACGTCCTCCGTGAAGTCGGAAGCGAGCTTGCCCGACAGGCGCAGCAGGGCCTGCGAGTGGAGCTGCGAGACGCGCGACTCCGTGACGCCGAGCACCTCCGCGACCTCCCGCATGGTGATCCCCTCGTGGTAGTAGAGCGCGATCACGCGCCGCTCGCGCGGCGGCAGCTCGGCGATCGCCTTGGCGACGAGCTCGGCGCGCTCGCGCGACAGCAGCGCGTCGAGCGGATCGGCGCGGTCCGCGTCGAGGATGTCCTCGAGCGCCGGCCGCTCGAGCGGCGCGAGCTCGCCCGGGTCGTCGACGGACACGGCTCCGCCGCGCCCGACCTCGGCCAGCATCTCGTGCAGCGCGGCGAGATCGACGCCGAGCTCGGCGGCCACCTCCTCCTCGCTCGCCGGCCGTCCGAGTCGGCTCTCGAGCGTGCGGTACGCGCGCTCGAGGCGCTTCGCCTTGAGGCGCAGGCGGCGCGCCATGAAGTCGGTCGCGCGCAGCCGGTCGAGGATCGCGCCGCGGATCCGCAGCCGCGCGTACGCCTCGAACGCCACCTTCTTGGCGGGGTCGAAGCGCTGCAGCGCCTGCAGCAGCCCGTCCATGCCCCAGGAGACGAGCTCGTCGGCGTCGATGTGCGGCGGCTTGTGCAGGATCAGGCGGCGCGCGACGCGGCGCACGAGCGGCAGGTGGGCCCGCAGCCGCTCCTCGAGGCGCGCGGCCTCGTCGACCGGCGGCGCCGGCGCGCTCGCGTACGCCTGCTCGACGGACGCCCTCATCGCCGCCTCTCGCGCTCGGGGCCGTCCCCCTCGCCGTCGGCCGAGCGCCGCTCCAGCGACCACGCCGCGAGCAGCTCCGTGGCGAGGCCGTCGAGCGCGCAGCTCGCGGGCGCCCCGGGCGCGAAGTCGACGAGCGCCCGCTGGCGGCGCACGGCCTCGCGCACCTCCGGGTCGAAGGGCACGAAGCCGCGCATCCGCGGCGTCAGGCCGAGGAAGCGCTCGGTGACCGCCGCGAGCTGGGTGAACGTCCGTGCCGCCTCGCGCTCGCTGCGCGCCTGGTTCACCAGGACGTCGAGCCGCCGCTCGCCGTAGCGCGTCGCGAGCACCTTGATCACGGCATAGGCGTCCGTGAGCGACGTCGGCTCCGGCGTGACGACCACCAGCTTGTCGTCCGCGGCGAGCACGAACGACAGCACCGTCGGCGAGATCCCGGCACCCGTGTCGAGCAGGACCGCGTCGTGCGTGCTCGCGATCTCCTCGAAGCGCGCGAGCAGCAGCGCGATCTGCGCGTTGTCGAGCCGCGCCATGTCGTCGAAGCCGCTCGACGCGGGCACGATGCGGACGCCGTCCGGCCCCTCGAGAAGCACGTCCGCGAGGTCGCATTCGCCGGCGACGACCTGGCGCAGCGTCGCGCGCGGCTGGAGCCCGAACAGCGTGTCGACGTTCGCCAGCCCGAGGTCGGCGTCGACCAGCAGGACCCGTGCGCCGCGCCGCGCCAGCGCGACCGCGAGGTTCGCCGTCAAGCACGTCTTGCCGACGCCGCCCTTGCCGCTCGTCACCGCGATCGTGCGGACGGCGCCGCCCGGCATGCGCCGCCGCGCCGGCGCCGCGCCCGGGTCGCGCCTCGCCGTGCGCGAGAAGATGCTCACCACCTTGCCCGCCCTCACCTCCGCCTCCGCTGCGCGTCGCTGCACGCGCTCCCGCCTCCCGTGCGTCATGCCGCCGAGAGCCAGCGCGCGAGATGCTCGCCGCTCGCCGCCACGAGGTCGTCCGGGACGCGCTGCCCGCTGCCGAGCCAGGCGATCGGCAGCCCCGCCTCCGCCGCGAAGGAGAACGCCGTGCCGGGCTCGTCGCACTCGTCGAGCCGCGTCACGACGCAGCTCCGCGGCGCGAGCTGCGCGAGCTGCGCCCAGGAGCGACGCAGCGCGCTCGCGGACGTGGTCGCGCTCAGCACGGCCGTCACGTGCAGCTCGCCGCCGGGCCGCCGTGCCGCGCGCAGCAGCGCGCTCGTCTCCGCGCATGCGGCGAGGTCGCCGCACAGGCCGGCGGTGTCGATCAGGACCCGCTCGCGTCCGCCGTGGGTCGCGAGCGCGCGACGCAGCTCGGCGGCGTCGCGCACCGCCTCGATCGGCGCGCCGAGGAGCCGCGCGAAGGCGGCGAGCTGCTCCATGCCTCCGACGCGCCGGTCGTCGGCGACCAGCAGGGCCGGCGGCGCGTGGCCGTCGGCGACGTCGCGCGCGGCGATCTTGGCGATCGTCGTCGTCTTGCCGCTCCCCGTCGTGCCGACGAAGGCGACGACGCGCGGCACGGGCGCGGCGGCGACCGGCAGGTGGGCGAGCAGGCTCTCGTGCAGCGCGCCCGCCCGCGAGCGTGCCCCGGCCACCTCGCTCTCGAAGCGCCGCGCGACCGGCTCGGCGAGGTGGCGGCGGAGGCCGCTCCTCACGAGCCGCTCCGCGAGCTCGCGGCCCGCGTCGCCGAGATTGCCGTCGCGTCCCTCGAGCTCGGCCAGCACGCGCCCCATCCGGTGCAGCTCGCGGCCGAGCTGCACGAGCTCCGTGCGGATCAGCGCGAGCTCGACCCCCGGCGCCCCGTCGTGCCTGGCGTCGGCGCGCTCGCCGGCGGCGTCGGCTGCGCTCGCCTCCTCCTCGACCTCGACCGCGGTCGTGATGACGACGCTGCCGTCCGCCTCGCTGTGCGTCGACAGCACGAGCGCGTCCTCGCCGAGCGCCTCGCGCACGCGCTGCAGCGCCTCGGCCTTGGTCGCCGCGCCGAACCGCCTGAGCCGCATCAGGCCGCCTCCCCCGCCGCGGCGGCACGGCGCGGCATCTGCAGCACCGCCTGCGCGCTCTCGCCCGCGTCGCGCGCGTCCTCGAGACGCACGACGCCGAGCGACTGGATGCGCACGCTCGACGGGATCTCCCCGGGAGCGAGCAGCACCAGGCTCGGCAGGAAGCGCTCGAGGAAGCGGCGCAGCGCGCTGCGGATGCCGCTCGAGCACAGCAGCACCGGCTGGTGGCCCTGCAGGGCGAACGGCTCGGCGGCCTCGGCCAGCTTCGCGAGGAGCCGCTGCGCGGTCGCCGGGTCGAGCGCGACCACCGCACCGTCGTCGCCGCGGTGCACGGCCTCGCCGACCTGGCGCTCGAGCGCGGGCGCGAGCGTCATCACGTGCAGCACGCGCTCCGCGTCGACCCAGCGCTGCACGATCGAGCGCCCGAGCGCCTGGCGGGCGTGCTCGATCAGCGCCTGCGGGTCCTTGGTCGCCGACGCGTGGTCGGCGAGCGTCTCGACGATCGTCAGCAGATCGCGGACGCCGACGCCCTCGCGCAAGAGGCCCTGCAGCACCTTCTGCACGCCGCCGAGCGTCAGGAGCTGCGGCACCAGCTCCTCGACCGCCTTGGGATGCGTCTTCGCGAGCGCGTCGAGCAGCGACTGCACCTCCTGGCGCCCGAGCAGCTCGTGCGCGTGCCGGCGGATCACCTCGGTCAGGTGCGTGACGACCACCGTCGCGACGTCGACCACGGTGTAGCCCGAGAGCTGCGCGCGCTCGCGGTCCGCGGCGGGGACCCACAGCGCGTCGAGCCCGAAGGCGGGCTCCTTGCACGGGATGCCGCCGAGGCCCGGGTCGGCGCCGCCCGGGTCGATCGCCAGCAGGTAGCCCACGCGCGTCTCGGCGCGCGCGATCTCGACGCCGCGCAGCAGGAACGCGTACTCGCCGGGTCTGAGCTGCAGGTTGTCGCGGATGTGCACCGGCGGCACGGCGATGCCGAGCTCCTGGCCGATCTGCGTGCGCAGCGCGCGGATGCGCTCGATCAGCTCGCCGCCGCCCTTCCCGTCGACGAGCGGCACGAGCTCGTAGCCGACCTCGAGCTCGAGCGCGTCGAGCGGTGCGGGCAGGACGGTCTTCGCCGGGCCGTCCGCCTGTGCGCCGTGCTCGCGCGGCTCGCCGCCGGCCGCCCCCTTCGCCGGCCCGCCCTGCTCGCCCGCTCGCGTCGCGTACGCGACGCCGCCCATCGCGGCCGACAGCACGAGGAACGGCAGCATCGGCAGGCCGGGCAGGAGCGCGAAGCCGATCAGGATCGCGGCGACGCTGCCGAGCACGCGCGGGTTCAGCAGGAGCTGCGCCGTCACCTCGCTGCCGAGGTCGGTGCCCGACGCGGCACGCGTCACGATGATGCCGGCCGCGGTCGAGATCAGCAGCGCCGGCACCTGCGACACCAGGCCGTCGCCGATGGTCAGCGTGGTGTAGATCTCGGCCGCCTCCCGTGGCCCGAGGCCGTTCTGCAGGACGCCGATCACGAGCCCGCCGGCGATGTTGATCGCGGCGATCAGGAGCCCCGCGATCGCGTCGCCGCGGACGAACTTGCTGGCGCCGTCCATCGCGCCGTAGAAGTCCGCCTCCGCCTCGATGCTGCGCCGGCGCTCGCGCGCCTCGCGCTCGGAGAGCAGCCCCGCGTTGAGCTCGGCGTCGACCGCGAGCTGCTTGCCGGGCATCGCGTCCAGGGTGAAGCGCGCCGCGACCTCGGCGATGCGACCCGCGCCCTTGGTGATGACGACGAAGTTGATCACCACCAGGATCAGGAAGATCACCGTCCCGACGACGTAGCTGCCGCCGACGACGAAGTTGCCGAACGCCTGGATCACCTGCCCCGCCGCCGACGCGCCCTCGTGCCCGCGGCCGAGGATGAGACGGGTCGAGGCGACGTTGAGCGCGAGCCGGAAGAGCGTCAGCACGAGCAGGATCGATGGGAAGGTCGAGAACTCGAGCGGCCGCAGCGTGTAGATCGCGAGCAGCAGCACCATCAGCGAGAGCGACACGTTGAACGCGAGCAGCAGGTCGAGGACGCCGGTCGGGATGGGCACGACCATCAGCACCACCACGACGACGAAGGCGAGCGGCAGAAGCGCCTCGCCTCCCGCGAGCAGGCGGCGGATGCCGCGCGAAGCGGACGACGGCACGCCTCAAGCCCCCTTCCGGGCCGCGAGCCCGTAGATGTAGGCCAGCACCTCGGCGACGGCCCGGTAGAGCGACGCCGGGATCTCGGCGCCGACCTTGACGCTGCGGAACAGCGCGCGCGCGAGCGTGCGACGCTCGATGATCGGCACGCCGCTCTGCCGCGCGATCTGCTTGATGCGCTCGGCGACCTCGTCCGCGCCCTTCGCCACCACGCGCGGCGCGCCCGACTCGTCGGCGCGGTAGCGCAGGGCGACCGCGTAGTGCGTCGGGTTGGTCACCACGACGTCGGCGTGCGCCACCTCGCTGAGCATCCGGTTGCCGCTGAGCTCGCGGTACGCGCGCTTCAGGCGCTGGCGGAGCTTCGGATCGCCCTCCGACTGGCGCAGCTCGTCCTTGATCTCCTGCCGCGTCATGCGCAGGCTCTGCTCGAGGCTGCGCCGCTGCCAGAGGTAGTCGAGCGCCGCCAGCACGGCGAGGGTCAAGCCGACCCAGAGCAGCATGCGCGCGACGTCGGACGCGCCGGACGCGAGGATCTCGCGCGGCGACGCGAGGCCGAGCGCGGGCAGCCGGTGCCGCAGGCCCTCCACGAGCCGCCACGCGACCAGCGCGACGAGCGCGATCTTGACGACGTTCTTGGCGAGGTCGACGGCGCCGCGGCGCGAGAAGATCCTCTGCACGCCGTTCGCCGGCGAGAGGCGCGACGGGTCGGGCAGCAGGCGCTTCGGGTAGATGCCGAAGCCGACCTGCGCCACCGTGCTCGCCGTGCCGGCGAGCGCCATCGCGAGCACGGCGGGCGCGGCCGCAAGCGCGACCGCGACACCCGCCTGGCCGACGAGCCAGCCCGCGTCGGCCGGGGTCAGGTCCGCGACCGCGATGCGCGCGAGCCCCGCGCGCATCACCTCGCGCAGCGCGGCCATCGTGTCGCCGCCCGTCTCCGACAGCAGCACGACCGCGGTGAGCAGCACCGTCGCGGCGCTGACCTCGACCGAGCGCGCGACCTGCCCTTCCTCGCGCGCCTTCTCGCGGCGGCGTGGGGTCGGCTCTTCGGTGCGGGTCGCGGGATCGTGCTCGGCCATCTCACACCAGCGCGGCGACGACGCCGCCCAGCACCGCGCCCGTGCGCGCGAACGCGCCCTCGAGGAGGCGCAGCGTGAACGGCTGCGCGGCGGCGAGGATGAAGAACCCCGCGGCGACGTTGATCGGGAAGCCCACCACCATCACGTTGAGCTGCGGGATCAGCTTCGCGAGCGCGCCCATGCAGGCGTTGGTCATCAGCACCAGCACGAGCACCGGCGCGGCGAGCTTCAGCGCCAGCACGAACAGCTCGCCCGCGAACGCGAGCGCCATGCCGAGCGCGGCGCCGGTCAGCGCCGCGCCGCCGACGGGCACGCGGCGAAAGCTCTCCGCGAGCGCCTGGATCAGCGCGTGGTGCCCGTCGATCGCCAGGAACAGCAGCAGCGCGAGGGCGTTCTGCCACTGCGCGAGCGCGACCACGCGGTCGTGGCTCTGCGGATCGATGAGGCCGATCAGGCCGAGACCCATCTGCACGCCGGCCAGCTCGCCCGCCATCGTCACCGCGCCGAACACGAGCTGCGCGAGCAGCCCGAGCAGCACGCCGATCGACGCCTCCGCGGCGATCGCCAGCGTCAGCGCGAGCGCGGAGCCGGCGTCGGGCCGCGCGCCGCCCGCCGCGGCGACGACGGGCAGCATCGC
>JBFMAS010000500.1:0-6348 GCA_040755575.1 Thermodesulfobacteriota bacterium | reverse complement strand
GAATGCGCCCGGCGCGCCGTCGCCCGCGGGTGCGGCCTCCTGCGCGGCCGGCTTCTCGTCCGGCGACCCGATCGCGGCGTCCCCGTCCTTCGCCCGCTCCTCGGCGACCGGGATGGTCCGTCCCGCGTACACGACGTTCGCGCGGATCGAGAACTCCTTGAGCTTCGCCTGGCCGTCCTCGACCTGCTTGGTCTCGACCAGATCGACGTTGCTGAAGTAACGCGACCCACCGAGGTTGCGCATGAAGAGCGCGATCGTCTGGTTGTCGAGGCCGCGGCCGAGGATGGTCATCGAGCCGCCCGCCTCACGCATCTCGGTGAGCCACAGCTTCTCGGGCGTCGCCGTGCTGAGGTCGTCGAGGACGTGCACCGGGCCGGTGCGCTGGCGCTCGAGGACCTTGATGGTCGCGAGCTTCGACTCGAGCTCCTTGCGCTTGCGCTCGAGCTGGATCGCGGCGTTGTGCTTCTGGCTGAGCTGCGCGAGCTCCGCCTGGTACTCGTCGGCGAGACGCTGCGTGCGGTTCGCGTCGCGCCGGGTCATGAACTCGGTCGCGAGGACGACCGCCGCGAGCGCCGCCGCGACGAGGATGGCGATCTGCTTGTCGCGTTGCCGGGCCGCCTGTCGGCGTGCCTCGGCGCGGGGCATGAGATTGATGCGGATCATGCATCCCCCGGACGACGCGTGCCCAGCCCGACGGCGACGGCGAGCGACGGTGCCATCATCTCCAGCGCCGCGACGTCGAGGCTGCGCGAGAGCTGCACGCGGTTGAACGGATTGGCGATCTCGACCGGGACCTCGAGCTTGCCGGCGAGCTTGTCCACCAGGCCCGGGATGCGGGCGCCGCCGCCCGTGACGTAGATCGCGCGCAGCGGCTCGTCGCTCGCGGTGCGCCACAGGAAGCGCAGCGACTGGTTGATGGCGTCGGCGAGGTCGCCCGCGCCGCTCTCGACGATCTGCCGGATCTTCTCGTCGCGGCTGTCGCCGAGCGCCTCACCCGCCTGCACGCGCTCGGCGTCGTCGTACGACAGGCCGAGGCCCTTGATGAGCGCGTCGGTGATCTCGCCCCCGCCGGCCTGCACGTCGCCGGTCGTGCTCGAGGTGCCGCCCTTGACGATGTTGATCGAGGAGTAGCGCGCTCCGATGTTGATCAGGCCGATCACCTCGTCGGCGCCCGTCTCGTAGTTCAGCTCGTACATGTTCTCGAGCGCGAAGTAGTCGACGTCGACGATGGTCGGCTCGAGCCCGGCGTCGGTGATCGCCATGGTGAAGCCGGACAGGATGTCCTTGCGCACCGCGACCAGCAGGACCTCGACCTCCGTGTCCTCGGCGCGCAGCACCTGGTAGTCGAGGCTCACGTTGTCGAGGTTCTCGGGGATGAAGTTCGCGGCCTCGATCATCAGCAGCGCCTCGAGATCGTCCTCGGGGCGGACGGTGAGCCGCGCCTTCTTGATGATGACCGCCGGGCCCGGCACCGCCGTGACCGCCTGACGCGAGTGGACGCCGAGCCCCTCGACGAGGCGGCGGATCACGTCCGACACCGCGACGACGTCCTGCACGGTGTTGTTCTGCAGCGCGCCCTCGGGCACCGGCGCGATGCCGGCACGCAGCACCTCGGGGCCGTTCGCGGGGCCGCGGACTTCGAGTAGCTTGACGGCGCTCGATCCGATGTCGAGAGCGACGAAGCTTCCCGACCGTCCGCCGGTGAGTCGACCGAAAAGTCCGCCGACCCCGTTCAACGGGCTGGACTTACGACGTGAACCGATCCCAGCCACAGCCACCCCACCTACCGCCTGCTTCGCTCGAAAGCCGCGAAGCAGCGCGTCCAAAAGCCCCCTCGATCGAAGCCCCCCCGCTTCGATCTGAAGGCCCGGTAGCACGGTTCAAAGAGCTGCTGCAACAGATTTGTCGGCATCGAAATCATCCTCGTGCGTCGTCAACTCGACTCGCTGCAGCATGTGAAGTTAAGGAGCACCTTCGGACGTCGAGATGTCTCGTGAGAGTGAATTGACGGGCGACGCGGCGCGCTCCGCGCAGGGCGCCGTCGAGGTTGCGATCGTCGATCCGAGCGGTGCACTGACTACACTATCGTATGCAGTGCCCTCCCACTTAAGCTCCGCCAGCGCGGCGGGCAGCGCCGTCACCGTCCCCCTCGGTGCGCGCCGCGTCACGGGCTTCGTGCTCGGGCCGGCGAGGCCCGCGCCGACGCTGCGTCTACGACCGATCTCCGCGGCGCTGCCCGAGCTGAGCGTCCCGGCGGAGCTGCTCGAGCTCGCGCTGTGGGCGGCTCGCTACTATCGCGTGCCGCCCGGCGCGCTGCTGCGAGCCGTCGTGCCGCCTCCGCTGCGGCGCCTGCGGCGGCGTCACGTCCGGCCGACCGGCGAGCCGCTCGCCGCGATCGCCGAGCCCGCGCTGATCGCCGACGCGGGCGGCCGCGGGGCGGCTTCGGGCGAGGGGCTCGCGCAGCGGATCCTCGATCGCCTGCCGCCGGGCGGTCTCGACCTCCGCCAGCTCGAGGAGGAGTTCGGCGCCGGCACGGGCGCGGCGCTCCGTACGCTGCGCCGCCGCGGCGCGGTGACGATCGACGACGTCGAGCTCGAGCGGCGCACGCCGCGGCGCGCCGTGCGGGCGACGCCACCGGAAGGCGGCGGCGAGCCGAGCTTCGGCCGCGCGCTGCGCCAGGCCGAGGTGTACTCCTTCGTCCGCGCACGCGCGCCGCACCCCGTCCCGGTCGTCGAGCTCGAGGAGCGGATGCCGGGCTCCGCGCGCGCGGTCGCCGCGCTCGTGCGCCGCGGCCTGCTCGTCGAGACGAGCAGCATGCTGGCGCCGGCCGCGGACGGCTCGCCCGCGCCCCTCGCGGCAGCGCGCGACCAGGACGTCCCGCTTCCCGCGACGCAGCGCACGCCGAGCGCCGAGCAGGACGAGGCGATCGCCGCGATCGCCTCGCAGGCGGGATTCGCGACGTTCCTGCTCTTCGGCGTCACGGGCAGCGGCAAGACGGAGGTGTACCTGCGTGCGGCGCACGAGGTGCGCAGGCGGGGCATGGCGGTCCTGATCCTGGTGCCCGAGATCGGCCTCACGCCGCAGCTCGTCGCGGAGGCGGCGCGCCGCTTCCCCGGCGAGACCGCCGTGCTGCACAGCGCGCTGTCCGGTCCCGAGCGCTGGCAGGCGTGGCGCGACGTCGCCGCCGGACGGACGCCGATCGTGATCGGCGCCCGCTCCGCGGTGTTCGCGCCGCTGCCCCGCCTCGGGCTCGTGGTCGTCGACGAGGAGCACGACGCCGCCTACAAGCAGGAGGAAGCGCCGCGCTACAACGCGCGCGATCTCGCCGTGATGCGCGGCAAGCTCGCGGGCTGTCCGGTGGTGCTCGCGTCGGCGACGCCGTCGCTCGAGAGCTACCGGGCGGCGCAGCAGGGGCGCTACCGCCTGCTGCGGCTGTCGGCGCGCGCCGGCGGCGCACCGCTGCCGAGCGTCGAGCTGATCGATCTGCGGTCGCAGCCCGCGCCGGCGGGCGGCGGCGACGCCGGTCGCGCGGGCGCCGCGAGCGATCGCGGCACGGCGCCGCCACCCGTCGCCTCGCCGCTGTCGCCCGCGCTCGAGCAGGCGCTGCTCGACAACTACCGCGCGGGCGATCAGTCGCTTCTCTTCCTCAACCGCCGCGGCTACGCCCGCTTCATCCAGTGCGAGGCCTGCGGGCACGTCGAGACGTGCCCGTCGTGCAGCGTGAGCTTGACGGTGCACCGCGCGCAGCGCCTCGCCGCGTGCCACCACTGCGGCTTCTCGCGCCGTCCGGCGACGCACTGCCCGAGCTGCGAGAGCGTGCTCACCGCGCGCGGCTTCGGCACCGAGCAGATCGAGGCCAACGTGCGCGCGCTCCTGCCCGCCGCGCGGATCGCCCGCCTCGACCGCGACACCGCGGCCAGCGCCGGCTTCGTGCGCCGCACGGTCGATGCCTGGCGGCACGGCGAGCTCGACGTCCTGGTCGGAACGCAGATGGTCGCGAAGGGGCACGACGCCCCCGGCGTGACGCTGATCGGGGTCATCCTCGCGGACGCGTCGCTGCACTTCCCCGACTTCCGCGCCGCCGAGCGGACGTTCCAGCTCCTCGCCCAGGTCGCGGGACGCGCGGGGCGCGGCGTCAAGCCGGGACGCGTCCTCGTGCAGACGAGGCAGCCCGATCACCCGAGCCTCGTCGCCGCCGCGCGGCACGATTACGAGGCGTTCGCGCGCGACGAGCTGCGCAGCCGCCGCGAGCTCCGCTACCCGCCGTTCGGCCGCCTCGCGCGCATCCTGGTCGAGGGCGACGCAGCCGAGGTCGAGCGCCGCGCGCGCGCGATCGCGGCCCGGCTGCAGAGCGCGGCCGAGAGCCTCGAGCCCGCGCAGCGGCCGCAGGTGCTCGGACCGGCGCCCGCGCCGCTCGAGCGCCTGCGCGGCCGCTGGCGCAGCCAGCTCCTCGTCAAGGCAGCCGACCATCGCGCGCTCGGACGCGTGCTCGACGCGCTGCGAGCACCGCAGCGCACCGCGCGCGACGCCGCGGCGCCGCGGGTCGTCGTTGATGTGGATCCGATGGGCATGTTATGAAGAGCGAGGCGCCTTCGCTCCTTCCCGCTCGCGCCCGTCGAGCTTTTTCATGGCCATTCGTCGCATCTTGAAGTTCCCGGAGCCGTTTCTGCGCGGCACGGCACGTCCGGTGGAGAACATCACCGGCGAGACGGCGCAGTGGGTCGAGGACATGGCGCAGACCATGTACGCCGCGCCGGGCATCGGTCTCGCCGCGCCGCAGGTCGGCCTCGACCAGCGCATCATCGTGCTCGACGTCGGCGAGGACGAGGAGGAGCCGGGCAAGGACCGCGGCAAGCATCTCATTCACCTCGTCAACCCGGTGATCGCCGAGAGCGAGGGCGAGACGACGTTCGAGGAGGGCTGCCTGTCGGTGGTCGACTTCCGCGCCGAGGTGCAGCGCGCGGCGAAGGTGCTGGTGAAGGGCTGGGACGTGAACCAGCGGGAGCTCGCGATCGAGGCGGACGGGCTGCTCGCGGTCGCCCTGCAGCACGAGATCGACCACCTCGACGGCACGTTGTTCATCGACCGGCTCTCCCGGCTGAAGCGCGAGATGTACGTGAAGCGCGTCAAGAAGGCGTTGCGCGAGGGACGGCCGATCGCGCAGGGGCGCGCCGCAAGCGAACGCAGTTGACCTCTCGGCAGCTCCCGGCCCTCCCCGCCCCGCCGCTGCGCGTGGTGTTCATGGGCACCCCGGAGCTCGCCGCGACCGTGCTCGGCGGCGTGATCGACGGCGAGGACCGGATCATCGGGGTGTTCACGCGTCCCGACGCCGCCCGCGGGCGCGGGCTCGAGGTGGTCGCGCCGCCCGTCAAGCAGCTCGCGCAGGCGCACGGCGTTCCGGTTCTCCAGCCGCGCGGCTGGAAGGACGGCAGCGCGGTCGCCGCCCTGCGCGACCTCGTGCCGGACCTGGTCGTGGTCGCGGCGTACGGGCGGCTGCTGCCGCAGGCGGCGCTCGACGTGCCGCGCTTCGGCTGCATCAACGTGCACGCGTCCCTGCTGCCGCGCTGGCGAGGGGCCGATCCGATCACGCGCGCGATCCTCGCCGGCGACGCCGAGACCGGCGTGACCATCATGCAGATGGTGCTCGAGATGGACGCCGGCGCGATCCTGCTGCAGCGCTCGACGCCGATCGCGCCGGACGACACCCGCGAGTCGCTCGAGCAGCGGCTCGCGACGCTCGGTGCGCGCGCGCTGCGCGAGGCCCTCGCCGAGTGGCGCGCGGGGCGTCTCGCAGCGACGCCGCAGGATCCGGCACGTGTCACGCTCGCGCCGCCGGTCGAGAAGCAGGACGGCCTCGTCGACTGGCGCCGACCGGCCGTCGAGATCGAGCGTGCGGTGCGCGCGTTCCAGCCCTGGCCCGTCGCATCGACCTCGCGCGGCGGCGTGCCCCTGCGCATCTGGCGCGCCGAGCTCGCGGCGACGGCGCCGCAGGGCGAGGCGGGCGCCGTGCTCGCGGTCGACGCGCAGGGGGTCGTCGTCGCGACGGGCGACGGCGCGCTGCGCCTGCGCGAGGTGCAGGCGGCAGGCAAGAAGCGCATGCCGGCGGCGGACTGGGCCCGCGGCGCCCGGCTTGCGCCGGGCGAGCGCCTCGGCGCTTGACGCAGCGGACGGCCGCGCCATGACGCGACGGCGGAGCGACGACGCGCGGCACCGCGGGCGTCGCGACACGAGCCGCGCGCCGCGCATCGAGCCGCGCGCGACGCGCGAGCAGGACCCGCGCCGGCTCGCGCTCGAGGTGCTGATGCGGGTCGAGGGCGGCGCGTACGCCGACGTGCTGGTCGGCGAGAC
>JBFMAS010000499.1:0-3159 GCA_040755575.1 Thermodesulfobacteriota bacterium | reverse complement strand
GGGCGCGACCAGCGCCGCGAGCCCGATCCCGATCAGCGGACCGCCGAACAGCGCGCCGACCAGCGCCGCCAGGCCGAGGACGAGCGACGGCTGCGGCACCCACTCGACGCGAAGAACGTCCCGTGAACGCTGCCCGGCCACGTTTCTCGGATCGGTGCACTGCACCGAGTGCTTGAGCGCGCCGACCGCGAGGAGCGCGCGCGCCCGCGAAAAGACGCCCGGCCCTGCGCCGTCCTCGCGGTGCGGCGAGCGCCCGGGAGGCTGCCGCCGCAGGCGCTCGGCGGCTGCGCGAGCCGTCAAGCTCACGCCGGCGCCTGCCGATCAAGGCTACGTGGAGCGACGCAGCATCCTCGATGTCCACCGCGAGCGGCGCGCGAGGTGACCGACTTCCTCGCCGCCCTCGGGCTCGGCACCCAGGCGATGCTCGTCGTGACCGTCGTGCTGTTCACGCTGAGCGGCATCGACGACCTCGTGATCGACGTCTACTACGTCTGCCGCCAGCTCTGGGTGCTGCTTTACGTGCGGCCGCGCTGGCCGCGGCTCCGTGAGGAGCAGCTCCTCGGCGCCGTCGAGAAGCCGATCGCGGTCATCGTCCCCGCGTGGCAGGAGGCGCCGGTCATCGGCAAGATGATCGACAACACCGTCCGCACGCTGCGCTACAGCAAGTACACGATCTTCGTCGGCACCTACCCCAACGATCCCGACACGCAGCTCGAGGTCGAGCGCGCGCGCGAGCGCTACCACAACGTCGAGCGCATCGTCTGCCCGAAGGACGGCCCGACCAACAAGGCGGACTGCCTCAACTGGATCATCCAGGGCGTGCGCCACCACGAGAAGGCGACGGGCACGCGCTTCGCGATCTTCGTGATGCACGACGCGGAGGACATCGTGCACCCGCTGTCGCTGAAGCTGTTCAACTACCTGATGCCGCGCTTCGCGATGATCCAGATCCCGGTCTTCTCGCTGCCGCGGCGCTGGTACGAGTTCACCGCCGGCGTCTACATGGACGAGTTCGCCGAGCTGCACTCGAAGGACCTGATCGTGCGCGAGCGGCTCGGCAAGAACGTGCCGAGCGCGGGCGTCGGCACCGCGTTCAGCCACCAGGCCGTCGAGGCGCTCGGCATGGCGAACGAGAACCAGCTCTTCAGCCTCGACTCGCTCACCGAGGACTACGACTTCGGCTTTCGCCTGCGCGCGGTCGGCCTCCAGTCGATCTTCGTGCGCTTCCCGTACGAGCGCGAGGTGGTGCGCAAGAGCCGATGGACGGGGAAGGAGCGCACGGTGCGCGTCGCGGACTGGATCGCGACGCGCGAGTACTTCCCGAGCGAGTTCTGGCTCGCCGTGCGGCAGAAGACGCGCTGGGTGATCGGCATCGCGCTGCAGGGCTGGGCGAACCTCGGCTGGAAGGGCAGCTGGCGCACGAAGTACATCCTGTTCCGCGACCGCAAGACGCTGTTCACCTCGCAGCTCAACGTCCTGGGCTACCTGCTCGTCCTGCTCGTGCTCGGCTTCTGGCTCGGCGAGGAGCTCGACCCCGACGGGCACCGCTTCGTGTCGCTCAGCGAGCTGCAGCCCTGGGTGCAGAAGCTCCTCTGGCTGAACGGCGGCTTCCTGCTGCTGCGCCTCGTGCAGCGCTTCGTCGCCGTGACGCGGATCTACGGCCCGCTGCAGGGCCTGCTCAGCGCGCCGCGTCTCGTCTGGGGCAACTTCATCAACTTCTTCGCCTGCTGGCGGGCGCTCGAGCAGTACGCGAGCTACCTGCGGACCGGCAAGCTCATCAAGTGGGACAAGACCGACCACGTCTATCCCAACGAGGAGGACCTGGTCGCGTACCGCCGCCGCCTCGGCGACCTGCTGCTCGAGCGGCGGCTGGTGACCGTCGAGGCGCTCGACCGCGCGCTCGACCAGCAGAAGCGGGACGGGCGGCCGCTCGGGCGGATCCTCGTCGAGTCGGGGCTCGTGCGCGAGGAGGAGATGGTGCAGGTCCTCGGCGCGCAGCTCCAGCTCGCGGTGCGCGAGGTCGACCCGTACTCCGTGCCCGAGGCCGTCCTGCGCCGCGTGCCGCGCGACGTCGCGCGCGAGTTCGGCATCGTGCCGATCGCCGTGCACGCGAACGGCCGCATCGAGATCGCGTCGAGCAGCTTGCTGACGCGCGCGCAGCTCGACGACGTCGAAGGCCGCCTCGGCCACCCCGTCGATCTTTGTTTGACGACGGCGAGCGACGTCGCGTTCGCGATCCACCGCTGCTACCCGCCCGACGCCGAGGCCGCGCCGGCGGCGCGCGAGCGTCCGCTCGGCCAGAAGCTGATCGATGCCGGCGTCCTGACCCGCGAGCAGCTCGACGCCATCCTGCGCGACCAGCGCAAGGGCTTCCGTCGGCTCGGCGACGTGCTGCTCGACCTGGGGATGGTGACGCGCGCGCAGCTCGACGAGGCGGTGCTCGAGGCGGCGCGCGGCGGCCGCTACATCGGCGACTGCCTGATCGACCGCGGCTGGCTGACCAGGGCGCAGCTCGACGAGGCGCTGCGCGAGCAGCGGGCGCGCAACCGCCACCTCGGCGAGATGCTGCTCGAGCGCGAGCTGGTCACGCCGAAGGCGCTCGACGAGGCGCTCGAGCCGCCGGCCGAGTGAGCGATCCGTGCGCCGCTCCCCGCAGGCATTCGCCGCCCTCCCGGCGGCGCTCGGGATCGCGCTCGCCGCGAGCGTCGCGTCGCGCACGGCGGACGCGCGGCCGCCCGCGCCGGTCGTGAGCACGGCCGCGCCCGCAGCCGCGCCGCGCTATGCCGACCTGCTCGCCGTCGACCGGACGGGCGAAGGCTTCGTCGCGCGCCAGCTCCGCGAGAGCCGTACCTACCCGTATCTCGACCGCGCCAACCGCCTGCTCGCGCAGGGCCGCAGGGACGAGGCGCGGGCCGAGCTCGAGGCCTACCTCGAGCGCGACCCGGCGGACGTCAAGGTGCGGTACCAGTACGGCGTCCTGCTCGCCTCGCTCGGCGACGCGCAGGGTGCCGAGCGCGAGATGTCGCGGGTCCTCGCCGAGCGGCCGGGCTTCGCGCCCGCGCTCCTCTACCGGGCGGACGCGCGCCGCGAGCTCGGCGACGAGGCGGGCGCGCTCGACGACTTCCTCGCCGCCGCGCGCGCCGGCGAACTCACGACCGC
>JBFMAS010000498.1:0-4450 GCA_040755575.1 Thermodesulfobacteriota bacterium | reverse complement strand
GCGCGGCGTCGCGCGCGACGGCGGCCGCCTGCCGGGCGGGCTCGCCGGGTGTGCGTGGCCAGTTGCGCACGAGCTTGCGATGGACCCAGAGGGTCGCGAAGCCGTCGCGGAAGACCGGGATGTATTCCTCGAGGAGCCCCTGGCGCTGCAGTGCGTTGACGACGTACAGCTCGCCCTTCGTCCGGTAGAGCAGACCGACCACCCGGACGCCGAGCTTCTCCGCCATGCGGAGCTTCTGCGGCCCGATGTTGAGCGCGGGACGCTCGCCGTACCAGGCGACCTCCTCGCTCCACGACGTCGCGATCACCCCCGTCGCGGGCATACGCTCGCGGATCAAGCCGAACAGAGCGTCGGCGCGCCGCAGCGGGAGGATCGTCGGCGGCGCGGCGGCCTTCTTGGTCGTCGCCGCGACCGCCTGCGGCGAATCGTCCGGCGCGGATTCCAGATCGGGCTCGGTCGCCCCAACGGTCGGGTCGTCGCCGTCTTCGGCATCCGCTCCGTCGGCGGCATCAGCGACGTCGACCGGCTCCGCCGAGGCGACCAGGTCGGCCTGGCTGCCGGAGAAGCCGGGAAGAAAGCGCTGCAGCGTCAAGCGAATCGGCAGCAGCAGGAGGCCGACGGTCGCCGCGACGACCGCGCCGCGGAGCAGCCGGCCCGGCCGGACGAGCGAGGCGAACAGCGTCCACAGCGCCCCGAACGTGAAGACGTACAGCAGCGGCGCGAACGACAAATAAAACCTGCGCTCGTGGTGGGTGACCGTCAGGATCGCGGTGCGGATCAGGAAGGCGAGCAGCAGGGCCGCCCACGGCCGAAGCGCGGGGTGGCGCACGTAGAGGAGGTACGCGCTCGCGGCGAGGAACGCCGGGACGAGCCAGACCGTCTGGCTGCCGAAGACTTGGTCCCAGCGCACGAACGGCCAGACGAAGTTCGGCAGCTTCGCGAGGATGACGTCGCTCTTCTGCTGAAGCGCCGCCCAGGTGCCGCTGTAGTCCGTGGAGATGTACGGGTCGGGCAGGCCGCGCTTCATGAACAGGTTGCGGTCGATGCCGAGGAACGCGATCGGGACGCCGAACGAGACCAGGTTCCGCCCGATCCAGAAGAGGATCGGAACCGAGAAGCCGAGCAGCATCCAGAGGAGCTGCCGGCGGCCGACGCGGCCCCGTCCGACGAGCAGGACCAGCCCCGCCGCGATCGCGAACGACAGCAGGTCGTAGCGCTGCAGCACGCCGAGCCCCGCGGCGAGCCCGAGCAGGACGGGCGGGCCGATCGCGCGTCGCCCGGTCTTCCTCGCTCCCTCCTCGAGCGTCGCGACCAGCGCGAGCATCGACACGACCAGGAAGAAGGCCGCCCCGGTCTCGAGCAAGCCCGAGCGCGACATCGCGATCTGCGACATGTTGGTCGCGAAGGCGAACGCGGCGAGGAGGCCGGGGAGCGTCCCGAACAGGCGCACCCCGAGGAGGAACATGGTCGCCGCGGTGGCGACGAAGAAGCCGCCGCCGACGACGTCGATCGTGTGCTTGCTCGCGCCCAGCACGCGAAAGGCGACCCCGTAGACGAAGGTGATGAACGGAAAGCGCGCGATGTTCGGCCACGGCGGATCGGCAGGCACGTCGTGCGCCTGGAACCACGCGAGCAGGTAGGGGTACGCCTGCAGCGAGGTGAAGCCCTCGCCGCGCGCGATCTGCCGCCCCATCTCGGCATAGTGGTAGGTGTCCGGATAGACCCAGAACTCGTCGCCGGACGGGATCACCTTCTCGAGCCAGACGGCGACGACCACCGCGAGGACGAGCGCGAGCGGCGACCTGGCGATCCGCGACGCGCTCAACGCCACCGGCGTCCTCGGCGCGGAAGCCCCGTCCACGCGTCGCCGCGTCCCAGCGGGATTCCGCACAAAACTTCACCGAGCATCGCGCACGCGACGGAGCGAGGGAGCGCTCGGCTCCTTCGGATCAACGAGATGTAGGGGACCATGAAAGCGGGAGCTCTGGACGAGGCGGGTATTCTAGGTGCTCCCGGCCGTCGAGGGCAAGAAGAAAACCTCCCGGCGCGGCGCCCCGCGCCGGCACTCGGCGGACGCTCGGATCGTGCCCGGCGGCAGGCCGGGCACGCGGCTCACGCCGCGAACTGCCAGCGCATCATCGTCCACACGTCGCGCATGTTGTCGCCGAGCCTGCGCACCACCGAAGGCTCGAAGCCCGAGTGCATCGCGCAGTCGCGGCAGCGCGGATCCCGGCGCGACTCCCAGTAGTCCCAGTCGTTGCCCTTCATGAAGGCGTCGAAGGACTCGTGGTACCTCTCCTCGATCACGTAGCACGGGCCCTTCCAGCCGCGCGGCGTGTAGTTCGGCGTGCCCCACGGCGTGCACGGGTAGTCGCGCCGTCCGGCCGCGAACTCGAGGAACAGCGGCGTCGAGTTGATCTTGTACCTCTTCGCCAGCTCGAGCACGCGCTCGAACTTGCGCTGCGTCTCCTGGCGGACCAGGAAGTGCTCCTCGTCGAGCTTCGCGTAGTGGTAGCCGGGCGAGAGCAGCATGCCGTCGATGCCGATCTCGTCGAGGAAGGCGCACAGCTCCTCGAGCTCCTCGAGCGAGGTCTCGCGGTAGACCGTCGTGTTGGTGCACACGAAGTAGCCGAGCCGCTTGCCCTCCTTGATCATGTCGATCGCCTTGTCGAACACGCCCGCGCGGTTGGTGATGAAGTCGTGCGTCTTCTTCATGCCGTCGAGGTGCACGTTGATCGCGAGGCGCTTGTGCGGCCGGCCCTTCTTGTAGAAGCGGTCGAGCAGCAGCCCGTTCGTGCAGAGATAGATGTGGCGCTTGCGCGCGATGATGCCCTCGATCAGCTCGGGCAGCTCCGGGTAGACCGTCGGCTCGCCGCCGCAGATCGACACCACCGGCGCGCCGCAGTCGTCGACCGCCGCGAGGCACTGCTCGACGCTCATCCTGTCCTTCAAGTCGCCCGAGTAGCGCTCCGGCGAGCAGCCGAGGCAGGCGAGGTTGCAGGTGTGCAGCGGCTCGAGCATCAGCACGTACGGGTAGCGCTCGGTGCCGCGCCACCAGTTCCTCGCCTGCCACTTGAACATGTCGGTCGCGATGTGGACCGGAAAACGCATCTTCAGCCTCCTTCGCCGACGCGCGCCTCGTCGCGCGCGTGCGAGCGCGGGTCTTCCGCGAGCAGCGCCGCGAAGACGCGCTCGAGGCTCGAGCGCGCGGCGCGCATCATCCGTTGCATGGCGAGCAGCTCCGGCCAGACGCCGGGTGCGCTCGCGAGCTTGCCGATCAATCGAATCATGCCGCGCGCCCGCACGCGGCCGCTCGCCGGGTCGACGATCCCGGTGGCGTGCTGCAGCGCGACGTCGAGCGGGTCGAGCACCGCGCGCACGGCGCCGAAGGCGACACGAGCACGCAGCGCGACGCGCGCGATCGCGGCGCCCTCCATCTCGCCGACGGCGGCGCCCCGCTCCGCCGCGACGCGCCGCTTGTCCGCGACGCTCGCGAGCAGCGCGCCGCAGCAGGCGTGGCTCCCGACCGACGCGCGGACGCGAGCGCGCCGCGCCGCATCCGCGAGCGTCTCGCGCAGCGCGAGATCCGTCGCGAAGCGCTGCGCGCCGCCGCTCGCGTACACCGCGTCGGCCACCACCACGTCGCCGGCGCGCAGGCTCGGCTCGAGCCCGGCCGCGCAGCCCGCGGACAGGAACGCGTCGAAGCGCTGGGCGCGCGCGGCCGCTTCCGCCGCCGCCTGCGCGCGCTCCTCGCCGATGCCCGTGCGTACCAGCCAGACCTCGCGTCCCGGCGCATGGCCCGCCCACGTCGCGTCCCAGCCGGCGGCGTGGACGCGCTTCACGCCCGCGACGCTCGCGCGCGCGGCTCGCTCCTCCCAGGGCAGCGCGGCGAAGACGGCGATGCGCTCGACCACCCGACGCTCCTAAGCCGCCGCCGCGAGCCGTGCCGACGCGAGCCCGGCCGCGCGCTCGCCGCTGCGCACGGCGCCTTCGATGGTCGGCGGCAGGTCGGTCGCCGTCCAGTCGCCGGCGAGGAACAGGTTCCGGAGCGGCGTCTCTGGACCGGGACGCAGCCGCTCGGCGGCGGGCGTGCACGAGATCGTCGCGTGCTTCTCCTTCACCACCACGGAGCGCACGACGCGCGCACCGCGTGCGGCGGGGAACAGCGCCGCGATGTCGGCGACCACGGTCGACGCAAGGCGTCCGTTCTCCCAGCCCTCCTCCTCGTGCCCCGCGCTGATCACCGCGCTCACCTGGCTCGAGCCGTCCGCGTCGCTGCCGGGAAGGCGCGTGCCGCACAGCCGCGTGCGGTCGAACGCGAACTGCGTCGTCGTGCCGAGGAGCCCCGCGAACTCGCCGTCGAGCACCGGGCGGTCGTACCACAGGTGCACCGAGACGATCGGCGACGCGCCGAGCGCCTCGAGATCGCGCCACGGCGCACGCGCGGCGA
>JBFMAS010000497.1:0-3332 GCA_040755575.1 Thermodesulfobacteriota bacterium | reverse complement strand
CTCGCGCTGCTGGCGCTCGTCGCCTGGCCGCTCTACGAGCGCATCGCCGGCTGGACGCACTCCGAAGCGTCGGACGTCCTGCTGATCGCCGGCGTCGTGAGCTGGACCGCCCTCGCGCTGCTCGCCACCGGGGTGGCGTCGCACCTGCTGCGGCTCGAGACGCGCGGCCGGCCGGCCGCGGCGCTCGGTGTCCTGACCGCCGGGCTCGCGCTGATGCTGCTCTGCGCGGTCGAGGGGAGGGCCGTCACCAAGACGTCGCGCGCGCTCGCCGACGCCATCGTGCCGCTGCGCCAGGCCGGCGACCTGCTGCTGTCCTACAAGCGCCTGATGCAGGGGCTGCCCTTCTATACGCGGAGTCGCGTGATCCAGTTCGACGCCTATCACGAGATCCGCTTCGGGGCGCTGATCGCGCCGAATCACGACGAGCTCTTCTGGGACGACTTCGAGCGCGTCGAGAGCGAGTGGTCGTCGGGCCGCCGCGTCTTCATCGCGACCGACGTGAAGCACATCCCGTTCCTCGAGCAGGAGCTCGATCCCGCGCCGCGCGTCCTCGTGCAGGATCACCGTCGTGTGGTATTGGTGAACTTTCCCGCGCTGGCCTCCGATCCGGAGGCGGTCGCGGTGGAGACCGAGCGGCCGCATCAGCCGGGGGGTTGAGGCGCGCCGCTCGAGCTGCTGTCGAGAGGTGCTGATGGCCAACCTGACCTGCCCGAAATGCGGCTGTCCGATCGCGGTCGACCGCGGCATTCGCCGGGGCAGCGTGGTGTACTGCTGCCAGAGCTGCGTCGAGGGGCTGCCCTGCGTGTTCGGCTGCTCCCCCGAGCGCGATCCGGCGAAGGGCGCGGGCGGCCCGGGCGTCATCGTCCACGACTGACGCCGCCTTATGGTGACCGTTCGGCCGCTTAATGCGGCCGCACCTGGCACAACGAGGGCGGCGTCGCTACTGTTTCCCGTCGGGCTGCGGACCTCGGCGCGGCCGCGAGGAAGTCGATGACGAGCGAGCATACGGAGCAGTTCCTGCACCCGGACAGGCGTCCGCGAGGTGAGCTGCGCGACAGCTTCTTCACCTCGCGCTACGAGGACGCGCTCGCCTGGGCGCGCAAGTTCGCCTTCTTCCAGTACCCCTTCGTCACCGCGTGCTGCGGCATGGAGTACATGTCGGTCACCGGGCCGCGCTTCGACACCGATCGCTTCGGCATGACGCTGCCGCGCTTCACGCCGCGGCAGAGCGATCTGCTGCTCGTCGTCGGCACCATCACGCACCGCCAGGCGCCGATCCTGCGCCGCATCTGGGAGCAGATGGCCGACCCGAAGTGGGTGCTGTCGTTCGGCAACTGCACCAACACCGGCGGGCCGTACAACAACTACGCCGTCGTGCAGGGCATCGACACGATCATCCCGGTCGACGTCTACGTGCCCGGCTGCCCGCCGCGTCCCGAGGCGGTGATCGACGGGCTCCTGAAGCTCCAGGAGCGCATCACGCGCGAGCGTCCGGGGCGTCCGGTCGAGAACATCCACGGCAAGGTGAAGGCGCTCGACTTCATCGAGGGCGAGGACACCAGGACCGTTCCGGGCACCGTACGAGAGCACGAATGAGCGACGGCGACGCCGGCAACGGCAAGTTCCAGAAGCCCGTCAAGGTGGTGATCGACGGGCGCGAGATCGTCGCGGAGGCCGGTCACCCGCTCCTGCAGGTCGCGCTCGACAACGGCATCGAGATCCCGCACTACTGCTACCATCCAAAGCTTTCGATTGACGGAAGCTGCCGGATGTGCCAGGTGAAGATCGAGAAGGCGCCGAAGCTCGCGATCGCGTGCAACACGCCGGTCGCGGACGGCATGGTGGTCGACACGCAGGCGCCCGAGGTCGCGTTCGCGCGCCGCGGCGTGATGGAGCTGCTGCTCATCAACCACCCGCTCGACTGCCCGATCTGCGACCAGGCCGGAGAGTGCTACCTGCAGGACTACTCGTTCGGCTACGGCCGCCAGGACTCTCGCGCGACGAGCCCGCGGCGCAAGGGGATCAAGCGCCACCCGATCGGTCCGCGCGTGATCTTCGACCAGGAGCGCTGCATCCTCTGCCGGCGCTGCGTCCGCTTCACCAAGGAGATCAGCAAGACGGACGAGCTGCGCGTGTTCGGCATCGGCGACCGCTCGCGCATCGGCACCGCCGCCGATCAGCCGCTCGACAACGACTACTCGATCAACACCGCCGACATCTGCCCGGTCGGTGCGCTGCTGTCGCGCGACTTCCACCACAAGCGGCGGGTGTGGTTCCTGGAGGAGCACGAGAGCGTCTGCCCGAGCTGCTCGAACGGCTGCAACGTCAAGCTCGGGATCTACCGGAACGAGATCCAGCGTCTGCTGCCGCGCCGCAACGACGACGTCAACGACACCTGGATGTGCGACCACGGCCGCCTGAACTACGGCTTCGTGCACGACGAAACCCGCGTCCGCGTGCCGCTCGTCCGCGGCGTCAAGGCGCCCGGGCCGGCCGACGTCCCGGCGGCAGGCAACGGGGCGAGCACCGACGCGGCGTACGCGTCCACGCTCGAGGCGGCGCTCGCGGCCGCGGGCGAGCGCATCCGCGCGGCGCTCGAGACGCACGGGCCGGGCGCGATCGCCGTGATCGGCTCGCCGCGGCTGCCGAACGAGGAGTGCCACCGGCTCGTGCAGCTCGTCCGCGCGCTGAAGACGCCGCACTTCGACATGGTGGTGCCGGTCGGACCGTCGGACGACTTCCTGATCAAGCCCGAGAAGGCCGCCAACGCGCGCGGCGCACGTGACGTCGGCGTCGCGCCGGGCGCGGGAGGCAAGGACGTGCGCGCGATCCTCGAAGCGATCGCCGCGGGCGAGATCGAGCTGCTGCTGGTCGTCGGCAGCGACGACCTCGCCACCGTGATCGGCGACGGGCCGCTGCGCGATGCGCTCGCGAAGCTCGACGCGCTGATCGTGGTCGACGCGAACCGCTCGGAGATCACCGACCTCGCGACCGTCGTCCTGCCCGGGCTCACCTGGGCCGAGAAGGACGGCACCTTCACCAACCACGCCGGGCGCGTGCAGCGCATCCGCAAGGCGGTCGAGCCGCCGCCCGGCCTGGTGACGGACGGCGCGCTCTTCATGCGGCTCGAGCAGCTCGTGCAGAGCGGTGCCGACAAGCCCGTCACGTTCGACCCGGCGGCGACGCTCGAGGAGATCGGTGCCAGCGTGCCGGTGTATGCCGGCATGTCGTTCGCGACCGTCGGCAGCCTCGGGCGCCCCACGCAGCAGCCGGCCGCGGCCGCGGCCGCCGAAGCCCCGGTGGTGCAGGCCTGAGATGGCGACCAACGTCGT
>JBFMAS010000496.1:0-2275 GCA_040755575.1 Thermodesulfobacteriota bacterium | reverse complement strand
CCCCGACCGCGGCAACGGACGCCACGGCGTCCGGCGCCCGCGCGCGGTGGCGCGCGCCGGCCCGGCGGCGCACCTGCGCCACCTCGCCCAGATCGTCGACGGCATCCTGCTGCTGCTCGCCTTCCCGCTCGCCTACTACGCCAAGACCCGCCTGCTGCCCGCCGACTTGACGCGGCTCTACGATCCCGAGGTCTACATCGCGCCCGCCGCGGTGACCGCGCTCGCGACGCTCGTCGCGTCGTGGTGGCTCGGCGGCTACGCCTCGTCGAGCCTGTCGCACCTGCGCGACGCCGTGCGCCGCATCGTGATCGCGGTCGCGCTCGCGCTGATCTTCACGCTCGCCGTGCTGTTCGTCTTCAAGCTGAGCCACGTGAGCCGCCTGTTCGTCGGACTGTACGGGACGAGCGCGGTGCTGCTGCTTTCGGCGGCGCGCGTCGCGTTCAGCCGCGTCGCGAGCCGCTTGCGTTCCTCCGGTGCGGGCGCGGCGCGCGTGCTGCTGATCGGCGACGCCGCCACGACGGAGCGCTTCGCGCGCGTCCTCGCCGACGAGGCGGCCTTCGGGATCGCGGTCGTCGCGCGCCTGTCGCCGGACGCGCTGCGCTCGCCCGCGGACTCGGTGCTCGGCGAGAGCCACGCGCCCACGCTCGGCGAGCCCGCGATGCTCGCCTCGCTCGCGGAGTTCCTCGGCCGCGAGGCGATCGACGAGGTCGCGGTCGCGAGCGACGCGTTCTCGGCCCGCGAGATCGGCTGCCTGATCCAGGCCTGCGATCGCGAGGGCGTCGCCCTGCACCTGGCGCTCGACGCGCTCGGCGCCGGTCTCGAGCGCGCGACGCTCGAGCAGATCGCGGACCAGCGTCTGCTGTCGGTCAACCCGCAGGAGCACTGGCCGTGGGGGCGTGCCGTCAAGCTCGCAATCGACCTCGTGCTCGCGCCGATCCTCATCGCCGTGACCGCGCCGCTCTGGGTCGTCGTCGCGATCGCGATCAAGCTCGACTCGCCGGGGCCCGTGTTCTTCGTGCAGGAGCGCATCGGGCTCAACAAGCGGCGCTTCAAGATGATCAAGTTTCGCAGCATGTACGAGGGCTCGGAGCACCTGCGCCCCTCGCTGCACGAGCTCAACGAGGCCGACGGGCCGATCTTCAAGCTGCGGAGCGACCCGCGGGTGACGCGGGTCGGACGCGTGCTGCGCCGCTTCGACCTCGACGAGCTGCCGCAGCTCCTCAACGTGGTGCTGGGCGACATGAGCCTGATCGGACCGCGTCCGATGATCCCGAGCGAGATCTCCGGCTTCGAGCCGTGGCAGCGCAAGCGCTTCTCGATGCAGCCCGGGATCACCGGGCTGTGGCAGGTGAGCAACCGGCTCGGGCAGCCGTTCCTGTCCGGCCTGCGTGCCGACCTCGACTACATCGACCGCTGGTCGCTGCGCCTCGACCTCGAGATCGCGCTGCGCACCATCCCGGCGATCCTGCGCGACCGCGTCGCACCGTGACCGAGCCGTGATCGACGACCGGGTCCCACAGCTCGACCTCGGCGCTCAGTACGCGGCGATCGCGGACGAGGTCGAGGCGGCGGTGCTCGAGGTGCTGCGCAGCGGGCGCTACGTGCTCGGCGAGCGCGTTGCCGCGTTCGAGCGCGAGGCGGCGAGCCGGATCGGCGTGCCGCACGCGATCGGCTGCGCCTCGGGGTCGGACGCGCTGCTGATCGCGCTGCTCGCGCTCGACGTCGGGCCGGGCGACGAGGTGGTGACGTCGGCGTTCTCGTTCTTCGCGACGGCGTCGGCGATCGTGCGGATCGGAGCGCTGCCGGTGTTCGCGGACATCCGGCCGGACGACTTCCTGCTCGACCCGCAGGCGGCCGCGCGCGTCGTCACGCCGAGCACGCGCGCGATCCTCCCCGTGCACCTCTACGGGCAGTGCGTCGACGTGTGCGCCTTCGACCAGGTCGCGCGCGAGCAGCGCCTGCCGATCGTCGAGGACGCGGCGCAGGCGATCGGCGCCGCGCGCGACGGCGTCACCGCGGGCGCCTGGGGCGACCTCGGCTGCTTCAGCTTCTACCCGACCAAGAACCTCGGCGCCGCGGGCGACGCCGGCATGGTGACGACGCGCGACGACGTGCTCGCGGCGCGCGTCCGCCGGCTGCGCGAGCACGGCTCGGACAAGCGCTACGAGCACGTCGAGGTCGGGCTCAACAGCCGGCTCGACGCGCTGCAGGCGGCGGTCCTGTCGGTGAAGCTGCGCCATCTCGAGTCGTGGACCGCGGCGCGCATCGGCCGCGC
>JBFMAS010000495.1:0-2781 GCA_040755575.1 Thermodesulfobacteriota bacterium | reverse complement strand
GCGCAGCGCCGCATGCGCGTAGAGCACGCAGAACAGCACCAGCGATCCGAGGCCCGCGAGCGTCGCGACCGCGGCGTGCGCGGCGAAGCCCGTGCCCTGCTCGAGCGCGATGAACAGCGCGACCGGCCCCGCCACGACGGGCAGCCCGGTCAGCGCACCCGCGAGGCGCGGACCGAGCCTGTGGCTCGCGACCGTGATCCCGGCGATCAGCAGCGGCACCAGAACGAGCTTCAGGACGAGCAGCGGCACCCGGGCGTTTCGAGCAGAAAATCCGACCGCTCGCACACGACGCCCTCGAACAGCGCGCCTGATCCGGCGTAGAAGCGCGCATGAGCGTCGCGCGACGGCTTCGCGGGGCCGCGGCGGCCGCGGCCGTGGTGCTCGTCGGCGCGGGCTGCAGCGACGCGCCCGGAGCCGGCGGCTCCGGCGTCGCGCGCTACGACTCGACGCGGCTCTGTGCACTCGTCCCGGCGCGCGACCCGGCCGACGCCGCCTTTCCGCCGATGCCGCCGGTCAAGGTCTTCGGCACGGACCTCGGCTGGACGTACGAGGCGGCGGGCGGCCGCGTGCCGATCCTGTTCGGCGACACCTGGCAGCGCATCGACGTCTGCCCGATCCAGACCAACGACGACTCGCTCGGCGAGCTGCACCTGCCGGCGAGGGACTGGCCCGGGTTCACCGCCAGCGCGTCGATCCCGGACGAGCAGTGCCTCGACGTCACCTACGCGATCGACGACGCCGGCACCTCGTTCGCACCGATCGTGCTGAACCGCTGGGACGGCGTGCCGGTGCCGCTCGGACCGCTCAACACGCCGGTCGTCGGGTTCTGGGACGGCGCGAGCGAGTGGGCGATCTTCATCGTCGGCGGCGGTCAAGCGTGCACCGCGGCCGAGGCGGCGAGCGGCGCGCCGTGCCCGTCGGAGCTCTCGCCGCAGGCGGCGGACCTGGTGTGCGGCACCGCCACGGGACTGCCGCTCTGCGTCGACCCGACAGGCACGCGCCGCGGCGACGGCGCGCAGGCGTACTACCTGCACGTCGCCGAGCGCGTCGGTCCCGCCGCCTACGTGTCGCGCGCGATGTTCCTCACCAACAAGTACCTGAACCTCACCGCGCGTACGGTGCGCGCGTTCGACCCCGGCGATCCGCGGCGCAACGACTACGCGGTCGGCGACGCCGCGCTGCTGATCTGGGGCAGGCCGGGCTTCGACGACCTCGCCGGCGACGGCGAGCTCGCCCCGTACTTCGCCTGGCACCCGCTGCCTTTCCGGCGCGACGGCGAGCGGATCGCGTTCGCGCCGCGCTACCTCGCGGGCTTCGCGGACGGGGCGCCGAGCTATGCGAGCGACCAGGCCGACGCCGTGCCGCTCTATGGCGGCGAGCTCGAGCCCGTCAATCACGTCGCGATCGGCTGGGTCGGACCGCTCGCGCGCTGGCTCATGATCTACGGCGGCAGCACGACCGACTACGCGGACCCGCAGCGCCGCACGGGCCGCGGCCAGAGCGTGCCGGGCGCGATCTACGCGCGCCTCGCGCGGGATCCGTGGGGCCCGTGGAGCGAGCCGACGCCGATCTTCACCAACGAGGACGCGGCGCAGGACCTCGTGTGCGGCCACCAGGCGCCCGCCGGCTGCCTGCCGCAGCCCGACCCGCCGATCCGCCCGGCGTGCATCGAGGCGGTCGACCCGCAGGCCGGCGGCAACCTCTACGGGGCGAACGTCATCGACCGGCTCACGCGCCCGAGCGCCGTGGCCGGGCCCGGCCCGGCCGCGGACGTGTTCTGGAACTACTCGACCTGGCACCCGTACAGCGTCGTCCTGGTGCGTACCCGCGTCGCGCTCGAGTGAGCGTTGCGCGCCGCGGGCGGGGCGGGATGGTAAAGACCGCGCCCATGAGGAACACCCGCCTCCTGAGCGCCGCCTTCCTGGTCGGCATCGTGGCCCTCGTCGTGTGGCTCAGCACCTCGATCGGCCAGGTGGAGTGCCGCGTGTGCATCGAGTTCGGCGGCCTGCGCAACTGCGCGACGGCGGCGGCGCCGACCGAGGAGGAGGCGGTGCACAGCGCCCGGACGACGGCCTGCGGTACGATCTCGGGCGGCGTGCGCGACTCGATCGCCTGCGGCAACACGCCGCCCGTCGAGCGCTCCTGCAGGGGAGGCTGAGGAGACAGCTCCTACCGGTCCCGGGCCGCCGACGGCTCGCCGGGCAGGCGAGCGAGGAAGTCGAGCAGGACGCGCGCCGTCGCCTCGGGCCGCTCGAGGTGCGGGTGGTGCGCCGCGTCCGGGATCGTCGCACGCGCGGCACGCATGACGCGCAGCCGCTCCTCGACGTCGCTCGCCGCCGCGCTCAGCATGCCGCGCGCCCCCTCGACGTAGAGCACCGGACACGCGATGCGCGCCCAGAAGGCACGCGCCTGCGCCTCGTAGAACGGCTGCGGCGAGCGCGTCTTGTGCAGCGGGTCGAGCTTCCAGCTGCGCAGCCCGTTCGCGGCCGGCCGCGTCCCGTGCAGGGCGAGATGGTGCGCGACGTCGTCGGGCAGCGGGAAGAAGCGCCGCAGGCGGGCGGCTGCGTCCTCGAGCGACAGCGGGCGGCGCTCGGCCGTCGCGGCGCGGTCGAGGTCCTCGATCCAGCCGGCGAAGCGCTCGGGCGCGACCTCGGGGGTGGCGCCCGGCGGACCGGTGCCCTCGATCACGGCGAGCCCGGCGACCCGCGCGGGCTCCGTGCCGGCGTAGAGCAGGGCCACGTTGCCGCCCATCGAGTGGCCGACCAGCGTGACCCGTCCGCC
>JBFMAS010000494.1:0-2743 GCA_040755575.1 Thermodesulfobacteriota bacterium | reverse complement strand
GAGGCCCATCGGAGGAGCGCAGGCGAGCGCGCGCAGCGGGCTCGCCGAGCACCGCACGGGGGCTATGGGTAATAGATCCTCGCGTAGTCCTTGACCATCCGCGTCGCGCTGAACAGCGGCGCGAGCGACTTCATCGACGCGCGCACGCGCGCCATCCAGCCGCGGGGCACGCCGTCGCGGTTGCGCTCGTAGAACAGCGGGCGGATCTGGTTCTCGATCAGGTCGAGCAGCGACTGCGCGTCGATCGCGTTGCGGTCCTCGGCGATGAGACGCCCCTTGGCGGGCAGCACGTAGGGCGGGCCGATGTCCCAGCCGTTCTCGCCGTTCGAGCCCTCCATCCACCAGCCGTCGAGGACGCTGCAGTTGAGGCCGCCGTTGACCACCACCTTCATGCCGCTCGTGCCGCTCGCCTCGAGCGGCGGCAGGGGCAGGTTCAGCCACACGTCGACGCCGTGCACCAGCTTGCGCGCGACGTACTGGTCGTAGTCCTGCAGGAAGACGACGCGGCCGCGCAGCTCGCGGCGGTCCTTCCACTGCATGAGCTGCTGCAGGATGCGCTTCGCCTCGTTGTCGCGCGGGTGTGCCTTGCCGGCGAGCACGAACTGCACGGGCTGCGTCGGATGATCGAGCAGCGCGACCGCGCGCTCCATGTCGCTGAGCAGCAGGTTCCAGCGCTTGTACGCGGCGACCCGCCGCGCGAAGCCGAACGTCAGCACGTCGGGATGCAGCAGGCGCTTCGCGCTGCGCACGAGCTGGTCGGACTCGCCGGCCGCCCGCCACTGCGCCTCGGCCCGATGCCGCGCCGCGGCGACCAGCCGCGCCCGGAGCAGCGAGTGCGCGCGCCACAGCTCGGCGTCGGGGATCGCGTCGATCTTCTGCCACAGCTCCGGGTCGTCGGCGTGCAGCGCCCAGTTCGGGCCGAGGTACTGGTCGAACAGCCGGCGCATCAGCGGCGCGACCCAGGTCGCGTGGTGCACGCCGTTGGTCACCGCGCCGATCGGCGACTGCTCGACCGGCACGTCGGGCCACAGCGACTGCCACATGCGCGCGCACACCTCGCCGTGGCGCTTGCTGACGCCGTTCGACGAGCGCGAAAGCCGGATCGCGAGCGGCGTCATGCCGAAAGGCTCCATGCTGTCGGAGGGGTGGCGGCGTCCGACGCCGAGCACCGTCTCGATGTCCGTGCCGAGCTCCTGCAGGAAGTCGCCGAGCACCGCCTGCATGAGCGTCGGGTCGAAGGTGTCGTTCCCGGCCGGCACCGGCGTGTGCGTCGTGAAGATGCACTGCCGGCCGACCGCGGCGCAGGCGGCCTCGAAGGTCTCGCCGTCGGCGACGCGCTCGCGCACCAGCTCGAGGGTCAGGAACGCCGAGTGGCCCTCGTTCAGGTGGTGGGCGTGCGGCGTGATGCCGAGCGCCCGCAGCGCGCGCACACCGCCGATGCCGAGCACGACCTCCTGCACGATGCGCGTCGCCTCGTCGCCGCCGTAGAGGTGCGCCGTGATCCAGCGGTCGATGTCCTCGTTCTGGTCGCAGTCCGTATCGAGCAGGTAGAGCGGGACGCGCCCGATGTCGGCACGCCAGATCTGCACCGCCACCTTGCGCTTGCGGACCGGCACGTCGACGGTGAGCGGCTGGTTGCTCTCGTCACGGAGCAGCGTGAGCGGCAGCTCGCGGAAGTCCTCGTCGCTGTAGAACTCCTCCTGCCAGCCGTCGACGTTGATCCGCTGGCGGAAGTAGCCCTGGCGGTAGAGCAGCCCGATCGCCACCAGCGGCAGGCCGAGATCCGAGGCCGACTTCAGGTGGTCGCCCGCCAGGATGCCGAGGCCGCCCGCGTAGAGGTGGAGCGACTCGTGGATGCCGTACTCGGCGCAGAAGTAGGCGATCGGCCGGTCCGCGCTCGCCTGCGGCAGGTGCTGACGCGCCCAGGTGTGTGCCGGCTCGCGCTCGCTGCGCGGCGTGCCGGGCTTCGCCCGCATGTACTCGTCGAACTTGGCGACCGTCTTCTCGATGCGCTGCAAGTAGTCCGGGTCGGTCGCGACCTGCGACAGGCGCTCGGGGCGCGCCGTGCGCAGGAGCTGCAGCGGGCTGTGCCCGCAGGCGTCCCAGCGCTGCGGGTCGATGTCGCGGAAGAGCGTGATCCCGTAGTCGTTCCAGGTCCACCACAGATTGCCCGCCATGCGCACGAGCGGGCGAAGAGTCTCCGGAAGCGAATCGTGGAGCTTCTGATCGAACATTGATCCCTCTGCTCAAGCTATCGGCAGTCTCGCGCCGCGTATGCGTGCCCACGGCGGAGGCGGAGCGCCACCCAAGCGGCGTGCCGGCGACCGCGGGCCACTCCGGCGGGCGCCGGAAGAGCCGTGGCGGGTCACGCGGCACGCGCTGCGAAGCTGCGAGGGCTAGCACAGGCTTCGCGCGGCCGGCAATTGCGCATGCGTGCGCGCCCGCTCGGCGCGGGCTCGGCGTCGCGGCAGGGGCCCGCGACCGCGGGCGCTGCGTGCGCGAGGCGCGCTCGACGAGCGCGCGCGTGCGCACGGGCCTCGGGCGCGGACGGGAGCTCCCGGGGCGAGCAGCTCGCTCGGGCGGCTCGCGCAGGGGGCAGGCGATAGCGCCGGGGCCGCGACGTCCGCCGCTGCGCGACGCTCGCAGCCGCGCTCGCGCGGCGGCCGGTTGACTGACGCAGCGGACCCGGGTAGTAATGTACCGAACGTTCTGGACACACCGCAATGAGCCGAATTTCCAGCAT
>JBFMAS010000493.1:0-6628 GCA_040755575.1 Thermodesulfobacteriota bacterium | reverse complement strand
CGAGCTGCAGGAGCAGCTCGCGGCGTCCTTTCCCGCGACGGCGGTTCCGATCCACCCCGGCCATCTCGCGGTGCAGGTGGCGCGCTTCTTCGCGCCCGACGCGATCGTCTGCCTCGACGGCGGCAACACCGGCATCTGGGCGCACCTCGCGCACCGGATCCGGCGGCCGCGCTCGTTCCTCTGGACCGGACACTTCGGCCACCTCGGCACCGGGCTGCCGTACGCGATCGCCGCCAAGCTCGCGTGCCCCGAGCGTCCGGTCTACCTGTTCACCGGCGACAGCGCGCTCGGCTTCAACCTGCAGGAGCTCGAGACGGCAGTGCGCGAGCGGCTCGACCTCACCGTCGTCGTCAACTGCGACTGGGCCTGGGGCATGGAGCGCCTCGGCCAGCAGCTCGAGATGGGCCAGGTGATCGGCGTCGACACGGCGCCGATCCGCTACGACGAGATCGTGCGCGCGATGGGCGGCCACGGCGAGCTGGTCGAGCGCCCGGAGCAGATCGCGGCGGCGCTCGAGCGGGCGGCGACGTTTCCGGGCCCGGCGGTGGTGCAGGTGGTGGTCGACCGCGAGGCGAACGCGAGCCCGCCCGGGCTCGCGGAGTTCGCGCAGATGTACGCCGCCGTCGACGGGTGAGCGGAGCCTCCCGCGCGCGAGCGCGACCGGCAGCTCCACGAGGGTCGAAAGATCGCGGGGCTGCGCGCTGTCCTCGTCGCCGCGCCGCGCAGTATGGTGCCCGCGCGGGAGGTCGATCATGCGCGGAAGATGCCTGTGCGGAGACGTCACCTGGGAGGGGAGCGGCCCGGGTGAGCTGATCCACTACTGCCACTGCGGGATGTGCAGGAAGACGACCGGCAGCGCGTTCGCGACGGCGGGCGGCTTCCCGGCCGCCGACTTCCGCTTCACCGGAGGAGAGTCCGGCATCCGGCGCTACGAGTCGTCGCCCGGCGTGATGCGCTGCTTCTGTGACCGCTGCGGGTCCAGCGTGCCGGGGCAGCCGTTCGACGGCCTGGTGTACGTGCCCCTCGGCAACCTCGAGGACGACCCGGGCGGACGTCCGCTGGCGCACATCTTCGTCGCCTCGAAGGCGCCCTGGTACGAGATCCGCGACGAGCTGCCGCGCTTCGACGCCTATCCGCCCGGGATCCCGGAGCCCGAGCTGCCGGCGCGCGATCCGCATCGCGCGCGCCCGGGCCGCATCGGCGGGAGCTGCCTGTGCGGCGCGGTGGCGTTCGAGGTCGAGGGGCCGATCGACGCGTGGCACAACTGCCACTGCTCGCGGTGCCGCCGCGCCCGCGGCACGGCGCACGCGTCGAACCTGTTCCTGGACGCCGCTCGCTTCCGCTGGACCGCCGGCGAGGACCGGATCGACGCCTACAAGATCCCCGAGGCCGAGCGCTTCACGCAGAGCTTCTGCCGCGTCTGCGGCGCGAAGACGCCGCGCATCAACCCGCGGCTCGGCTACGTCGCGGTCCCCGGCGGCAGCCTCGACGACGACCCGGGCATGCGCCCCGAGCGGCACATCTACGTCGCCTCGAAGGCGCCGTGGTTCGCGATCGCCGACGACCTGCCGCGCTTCGCCGAGCATCCCGGCTGACGCGCGCGCCGGCGTCCTCGCGACGGGGATGGCGGCGCATGGACAGCCGGCCGCTCGTCTGCCTACATCCGGCGAGATGAGGCTCGCGGACGGCGTCGGAACGACCCACCCCAGCTACGAGCAAGCCCTCGCCGATCTGACCGCACGCGACGGGCCGTTCGCGCTGGTCGACGCGGAGATCCGCGGCGTGCCGGTGCGCCTGTTCCGCGATGCGCCGAAGACGCTGCGCGACCTCGTGCGAGGAGCGCGGGCCCGGGGCGAGGCGACCTTCCTCGTGTACGAGGACGAGCGCTACGGCTTCGCCGAGGTCTGCGCGCGGGTGGACGCCCTCGCGGCGGCGCTCGTGCGGCGCTTCGGCATCCGGCGCGGCGACCGCGTGGCGATCGCGATGCGCAACTACCCCGAGTGGATCGTCGCCTACTTCGCGATCACCTCGGTCGGCGCCGTCGCGGTCGGCCTCAACGCGTGGTGGACGACCGAGGAGCTCGACTACGGGCTGCGCGACTGCGGCGCGCGCCTCGTGCTGGCCGACCCCGAGCGGCTCGAGCGCATCGCGCCGCTGCTCGGCGACCTCGGGCCGCTCGGGCTGCGCGCCGTCGCCGTCCGGCGGCAGGAGGAGGGCGGTCCGCTGCCGCCTCGTGTCGAGCGCTTCGAGGACGCCGTCGCGCCGTTTGCGGGCGCGGCGTCGCCCGACGTCGCGGTCGAGCCCGACGACGACGCGATGATCCTCTACACCTCGGGCACCACCGCGCATCCGAAGGGCGTCGTCTCGACGCACCGGGCGATCCTCCAGGCGCTGCTCGCCTTCGCCTGCCGGGCGACGGCGAACGCGCGCGCGCGGCCGGCGAAGGAGCCGCACCCGTACCCGACCTGCTACATCCTGATCGTCCCGCTGTTCCACGTCACGGGGCTCGTGCCGGTGATGCTCGGCGCGACGCTCGGCGGCAACAAGCTCGTCATGATGTACAGGTGGGACCCCGAGCGCGCGCTCGAGCTGATCGAGCGCGAGCGCGTGACGGCCTTCGTCGGCGTGCCGACCCAGTCGCACGACATGCTCGAGTCGCCGCGCTTCGCGACCACCGACACGTCGAGCCTGCTGTCGGTGGGCGGCGGCGGCGCCGCCGCACCGACCGCGCTCGTGGCGCGGATCGACAAGAGCTTCCGCCGCGGCCGCCCGAGCATCGGCTACGGCATGACCGAGACCAACGCGTTCGGGCCGGGCAACACCGGCGACGACTACGTGCGCAAGCCCGCGAGCACGGGGCGCGTCGTGCCGATCTGCGAGCTGCGCGTGATCGATCCCGCGACCGGCAGCGCGGTGGCGACGGGGCAGGTCGGCGAGGTGTGCTTCCGCGGTCCGCACCTGTTCCGCGGCTACTGGAACAAGCCCGCGGAGACCGCCGAGGTGCTGTCCGACGACGGGTGGCTGCGCACGGGCGACCTCGGCTACCTCGACGACGAGGGCTTCCTGTTCCTCGTCGACCGGGCGAAGGACATCGTGCTGCGCGCGGGCGAGAACGTCTCCTGCTCCGAGGTCGAGAACGTCGTCTACGCGCATCCCGACGTCTACGAGTGCGCCTGCTTCGGCCTGCCGCACGAGCGCCTCGGCGAGGAGCTCGCCGTCGCGGTGTACGCGAAGCCCGGCCACGTGCTCGATCCGGAAGACCTGTGCCGCCACGTCGGCGCGCACCTCGCGGCGTTCAAGGTGCCGTCGCGGGTGCTCGTGCTCGACGAGCCGCTGCCGCGCAACGCGAGCGGCAAGCTGCTGCGCCGTGCGCTGCGCGATCGCGTGCTGGCGAGCGCGCCAGGGTAGCCCGAGGAGTCGACCATGCAGATGAACGTCAAGCCCGTCCCGACGCTCGAGCCGCGGATCAACGAGATCCGCACGCTCACCGCGCAGATCGTCAACCGCGACATCCTGCCCAACGAGCGGAAGCTCTGGGTCGGCTCGCGCGACGGCGCCACCGAGGAGGAGCGCCGCGTCGCGCGCGAGCTGCGCGAGTCGATCAAGCAGAAGGTGAAGCAGGCGGGTCTCTGGGCGCCGCATCTGCCGCCCGAGTACGGCGGCGCGGGCCTCTCCTTCCTCGAGCACGCCTACATGAACGAGGTCCTCGCTTACTCGATCGGCGCCGCGTCGCTGTTCGGCGTCGTGGCGCCCAACTCCGGCAACCAGAAGATCCTCCTCAAGTACGGCACCGAGGAGCAGAAGCGGAAATGGCTGGTGCCGCTGACGGAAGGGAAGCTGGAGTCCGGCTTCTCGATGACCGAGCCCGAGTCGGCGGGCTCGGACCCACGCTCGCTCAGGACGACGGCGCGTCGCGAAGGCGACCAGTGGGTGATCAACGGCCGCAAGTGGTTCACCTCGAACGGCTTCCGCGCGGACTTCTTCATCGTCATGTGCCGCACCGAGGGCAGCGGCGCCGACAACGGACGCATGACGCAGATCATCGTGCCGAAGGACACGCCCGGTGTGCGGATCGTGCGCGGCATCGAGGTGTGGGGCCGGCACAGCGACCACTGCGAGATCGACTACGACGACGTGCGCGTGCCGCTCGAGAACCAGCTCGGGCGGGCAGGATCCGGCCACGAGGCGGCCCAGGAGCGGCTCGGCGCCGGGCGCGTCTACCACTGCATGAACTCGATCGGCCAGATGTGGCGCGCGTTCGACCTGATGGTCGAGCGCGCCACCATGCGCGAGGTGCACGGCGGCAAGCTCGAGACGAAGCAGTTCATCCAGGGCTTCATCGCCGACTCCTACATCGACCTCCAGGCCGCACGCCTGATGACCATCCACTGCGCCGAGAGGATGGACGGCGGCTCCGACGCGCGCACCGACATCTCGGCGATCAAGGTCTTCGTGCCGGCGGCCTACGAGCGCGTCGTCGACCGCGCGATCCAGGTGTGGGGTGCGGCGGGCGTGTCCGGCGACCTGCCGCTCGCCGCGATGTACCAGGGTGCCCGCACGCTGCGCCTCGCCGACGGTCCGGACGAGGTGCACCGGATCCTGATCGCCAAGAACGTGCTGTCGCGCTACCACGCGGGCGAAGGCTGGGACTTCGGCAACTGACGGCCGGCGCCCGGCGACCCTGACGCCCGCCGGCGGGGCAGCCGGGCGCCGCCCTCGGGGTCGCCGAGCCCGAGGCCGGCACCGCGCGGACGGCGAGCCCGGGCCCCTCCCGCCGTCGGCAGGACCGCCGCTCGGCGCCGCCGCCGACTGATTTGACGCATCCGGCGCCGCGGCCGACCAAATTTTGTTGACACGAGATCCGTCCGGTGCCTACGTTGGCCCGAGCCATTCGGGAGTCCGACGGACCGCATCGACCAGGGACGGTATGTCAAGGCGAGGATTCGTGGCCGAGCCCGCCCGCGCATGGGCGGCGTGCGGGCGAGCGCCGGGACGCCGGCCGATCGAGGCTGACGGCGCGGTCCGCGCCAGGCAGGGGCATCTCGTCCGGCCGGCGGTGAGGGCCGGTAGCTCGAAAACGATTCGTTCGACGAGAACGGGTGAAGAAGCTTTTCGCTTCGGGACGGCGACTCGGGTTGTCGTGGTGCGGAGAAACGCGTGGGGTCCCGCCGAGAACGGAGGATCTATGCGAGAATCGACGTAGCCGCGCCGCAAAGTGCCTGATCAGCCGTCGAAGCGCACGGCCGGATCGATCGCTCGAGCGCCGGGGCGCGAGCCGTCCCGCCTGATCGGTACCGCGGGTGCGCCGGGGTCCCGTCCGGACGTCGGCCGCTCCTCTGCGGGGTCGAGCCGCGTCGACGGCCGAGCGTTTCCTGCTTGACCTCGGATCGCCCGATTCGCCGGCGTTCCGAGCGGAATTTCCCAAGGAGACCGTCATGGCCACGAACATCCGCTTGCTTCTACGCACGATACCATCGCTTCCACGTACGATTCCGTTGCTCCTCGGCATGGCCGTCGGGCTGCTGCTCGGCCCGCAGCCGAGCTTCGCGATTCAGACGGGCGCGTCGCTGTCCCTCATCCCGAGCAACTCGGGGCCGTTCATCTCGAACGGTCAGACGTTCACGGTCGAGGTGCGCGCCAACAACACGAGCACCAACACCCTGCCACCCGACACCAACCCCGTCCCGGCGACGATCACCGGCCCGATCACGATCGGCTTCGGCTGCGTCGACTGCGAGTGCGCCACCAACAACGACAACCACCTCGCTTTCTTGCCCGGTGCCGCCACCGGTTGCGACGTCAAGGACGCCGCCGTCACCGGCTGCGCCCTGGGCGTGGGCCAGACGCTGGTGATCAGCATCGCCGGAAGCGGGCTCGAGGTTCCCGCAGGCGGCAGCGTCTCCGTGGCGACGGTCACCTTCGTCACGCAGAACATCCCGCCTCCGCCGTCGGTCGTGCAGCCGGTCACCCTGCGGGGCTTCACCGAGCCCTGCGGGGTGACGGCATGCCGGGTTGCCAACGGCGTGCCCGACATCGGCGCCTGCGTCTCGTGCGAGGCGCAGGGGTGCACGAAGATCTTCTTCAGCAGCGCTCCAGACGGCGACTGCCCGCATCCGTGTCCGAACAAGATCACCTGCCGCCAGAGCGGCAACCCCGACCGCTTCGAGGTCCACGGCATTCCTGCGACGCCGCCGGGCTTCGACCCGCCGGGCTTCCCGTTCAGCATCGACCTCACCAAGGGGCTGCCGCCGATGCTGCTCGCCGTGAACCCGCCGTTCCCGATCGTCTTGCCGGCGGGATCGCTCGTCTCGCAGGGCGACTGCTTCACCTACCAGGACGCCAGTGCGGACGATGTCGGCGGCATATTTTTGGCCAAGGCGTGCAAGCGTGACGACCGGCCGAACGCGCACCGGATCGACGTCGTCTCCTACACGCAGGGTCTGTGCAGCGCGCTGAACACGAGCCAGTTCGCGATCGGTCAGCTGCAGTGCTTGACGTTCGCGGTGGACATCGGCGGGATCACGTTCTCGCCCGGGCCGCTCGCCTGGGAGAGGAAGTCGTTCGGCTGGCAGCGCACGGCGCTGACCGGCCCGCCGTTCTGTCCCTAGTCGAGCCTCGGGGAACGCTG
>JBFMAS010000492.1:0-2616 GCA_040755575.1 Thermodesulfobacteriota bacterium | reverse complement strand
CGAGACGCACGGCGCAGACCTCGTCGAGCCGCTCCGCCGCCCCGGCCGCGGCGCGGAGCGCGACCGCGTCGCCGGGCACGAGGGTCCCGCTCGCGTCCCGCTCGCAGCCGGTCTCCGCCGGCTTGCGCACCGCGATTCGCCAGCCGGCCGCGACCGCGGCCCGCGCGAGCCCGCATGCGACGTAGGTCTTGCCGACGCCCGTATCGGTGCCCGTGACGAGGACCGTCACGCCGCGCGTGCCTCGGTGACCTCGCGGATCGCGCTCGCCGTCGCCGACACCAGGAGGTCGAGCTCTTCCGCGCGCAGCGACAACGGCGGCATCAGGACGATCACGTTGCCGAGCGGCCGCAGGATGACGCCGTGCCGGCGCACCGCCTGGCACACGCGGTGGCCGACGCGCGCCGCCGCCGGGTACGGCGCGCGCGTCGCGCGGTCCTGCACCAGCTCGATGCCGACCATGAGCCCGCGGCGCCGCACGTCGCCGACGTGCGCGAGCGGCACGACGTCGCGCTCGAGCCGCTCGCCGAGGGAACGCGCGATCGCGCCCGCGTGCTCGAGCGTGCGTTCGCCGTCGAACACGTCGAGCGACGCGAGCCCGGCCGCGCAGGCGAGCGGGTTGCCGGTGTAGGTGTGGCCGTGGAAGAAGGCGACGAAGTCCTCGTACGGGCCGAGAAACGCCCCGAAGAGCTCCTCGGTGGCGAAGGTCGCGGCGAGCGGCAGGTAGCCGCCGGTGATGCCCTTGCCGACGCACATCAAATCGGGGGTCACGCCGGCCTGCTCGCACGCGAACATGGTGCCGGTGCGGCCGAAGCCGGTCGCGACCTCGTCGCAGATCAGCAGCGCGCCCTGCTCGCGCGCGAGCGCCGCCAGGCCCGCGAGATAGCGCGGCGGGTGCATCCACATCCCGGCCGCGCCCTGCACCAGCGGCTCGACGATCAGCGCCGCGAGCTCGGGTCCGTGCGCGTGCAGCAGGCGGCGCGCCTCGTCGAGCGCGGCGTCGCAGGCCGCCTCCTCCGCCATCCCGTCGCGCCAGCGGAAGAGGTGCGGCGGCGTCAGCCGCACGACGTCGAACAGCAGCGGGCGGTAGAAGCGGTGGAAGGTGTCGCTGTAGCCGACCGACACCGCGCCCAGCGTGTCGCCGTGGTACGCCTCCACCAGCGACGCGAACTTCGTGCGCCGCGTCTCGCCGCGAAGCCGGCACGCCTGGAACGCGATCTTGAGCGCGATCTCGACCGCCGTGGCGCCCGCGTCGGAGTAGAAGACGCGCGTCAGCCCGGGGGGTACGACGCCGACCAGGCGCGCGGCGAGCTCGGCCGCGGCGGGGTGCGTGAGCCCGAGCATCGTCGAGTGCGCGACGCGCTCGAGCTGCGCGCGCACCGCCGCGTCGATGGTCGGGTGGCGGTGGCCGTGCACGTTGCACCAGAGCGACGACACGCCGTCGAGGTAGCGCCGGCCGTGCTCGTCGATCAGGTGGTTGCCCTCGGCGGCGACGATCACCAGCGGCTGGGCCGCGAGCCAGTCGCGCATCTGCGTGAAGGGATGCCAGAGGTGGCGGCGGTCGAGGTCGGCGACGCTCGCGCCGGCGCGGGTCGCGCCGGCGGCGGCCGCGGCGTGCTTCGTCATCGGATGCGGCTCTCCTCGAAGGCGCGGACCAGGACGTCCGCCGCGCGGTCGATCTGCTCCTCGGTGTGCGTCGCGATCGGCGTCAAGCGCAGCCGCGCGGTCCCGGGCGGCACGGTGGGCGGCCGGATCGCGGGCGCGAGCACGCCGAGCTCGCAGGCGCGCTCGGCGACGCGCAGAGCCGCGTTGGCCTCGCCGACCAGCAGGGGGATGATCGGGCTCTCGAGCGGCTGCATCGCGATCCCGGCGGCGGCGAGGCGTGCGTGCAGGCGGCGCGCGTTGCGCCACAGCGCCTCGCGCCGCTCGGGCTCGCGGCGCGCGATCGCGACCGCCGCGCGCGCCGCGCCGACCACGGCGGGCGGCAGCGCGGTGCTGTAGACGTAGGCCCGCGCGCGGTTCACGAGCAGCTCGATCAGCGCGCGCGATCCGGCGACGAAGGCGCCGTAGCCGCCGAGCGCCTTGCCGAGCGTCCCCATGCGCACGGTGACGCGCGCGCCCGCGCCGAGCCGGGCCGCGAGCCCGGCGCCGTCCTCGCCGAGCACGCCCATCGCGTGCGCCTCGTCGAGCATCAGCCACGCGTCGTGCCGCTCGGCGAGGCGTGCCATCTCGACGACCGGTGCGAGGTCGCCGTCCATGCTGAACACCGAGTCGCTGACGATCAGCCGCCGGCGCGCGTGCGGCTGCTCGAGCCGGCGCGCGAGGTCGTCGACGTCGCGGTGGCGGAAGATGCGCACCGTCGCGCGGGACAGCCGGCAGCCGTCGATCAGGCTCGCGTGGTTGAGCTCGTCGCTCAGCACCTCGTCGCCCGCGCGCAGCAGCGCCGCGAGCACGCCGATGTTCGCGTGGTAGCCCGAGCCGAAGACCAGCGCCGCCTCGCAGCCGAGCCAGCCGGCGATCTCGGCTTCGAGCGCCGCGTGCGGCGCCATGTGGCCGCTGATCAGCGGCGACGCGCCCGCGCCCGCGCCGGCCTCCTGCAGCGCCGCGATCGACGCGGCG
>JBFMAS010000491.1:0-8705 GCA_040755575.1 Thermodesulfobacteriota bacterium | reverse complement strand
GCGCTCGACAGCAGCGCGAGCATGCGCGGCCGGGTCGTGTCCGCGTAGCCCGCGGCGATCGCGGCGTAGCTCACCGCCGAGATGGCGCCCGCGCCGAAGCCCTGGACGAAGCGTCCGGCGACGACGACCGGCATGGTCGGCGCGAGCCCCGCGAGCGCCAGGCCCGCCACGAACACCGCCGTGCCCGCGGCGAACGGGTAGGCTGGGCCGCGCCGATCCGACGCGCGTCCCGCCGCGACGATCCCGACCAGGTTGGCGAGCATGAAGGCGCTGAACGTCCAGCCGTAGAGATGAAGCCCGCCGATGTCCTTGACCGTGACCGGCAGAACGGTCGCAACCGCGAGCGCCTCGAAGGCGGTGAACGCCACGGTCGCGACGAGACCGATCGTGAGCGCGCGGTGCCCGCGGTCCCAGATGCCGCTCTCCGAGCCGAAGCGCGACGGCTCCGCTGGCTCGACCGGTGCGTGCATCGCGCCCTTGTCGCATTCCTCCGGCGGCGAGTCATGCGGCGTGCGGGCGCGCCTTGTTCGCGCGAACGCGCGCGTGGTAGCGAAGCCGCGAAAGGACGGTGCACGTGGACAGGAAGCGTCTCGGCTTCGTCGGTCTCGGCAACATCGGGGGCGCGGTGGCGACGAACCTCGCCGCCGACGGCCACGAGCTCTGCGTGTACGACGTCGACGCCGCGCGCGTGCGTGCGCTGGTCGCCGCCGGTGCGACCGCCGGCGCGTCGGTCGCCGACGTCGCGCGGCGGAGCGAGCTCACCTTCCTGTCGCTGCCGACGCCGCAGGTGATGGAGAGCGTCGCCGACGCCTGGCTCGCAGCCGCGCCCGACGACGCCGTGCTCGTCGATCTGACGACCAACGCGCCCGATACGGTGCGCCGCGTCGGCGAGCGCCTCCGCCGCGCCGGGCGACATCTGCTCGAGGCGCCGCTCACCGGCGGCGCGCCGGGCGCGAAGGCGCGGATGCTCACCTTCATCCTCGGCGGCGAGGAGGCCGTCGTCGAGCGCTGTCGCCCGCTGCTCGCGACGGTCGGCCGGGCGAGCTTCCACCTCGGCCCGCTCGGGACGGGCAACGTCGGCAAGCTCGTCAACAGCCTGTTCGCCTTCGCCACCGCGTGGGTGTCGCTCGAGGGCCTCGCCGTGTGCGCGAAGAGCGGCATCGACCTGCGCACCATGGTCGACATGGTGCGCGCCGCCGGCGGCGGCAACCTGTTCATCGACCGCATGGTGGAGGGCATCAACCAGCGCGGCCGTCCGACCGAGTTCGCGCTCGACCTCGCGGCCAAGGACGCCGGTCTGCTGCTCGACGTCGCGCGTGAGCTCGGCGTGCCGACGCCGGTCGGCGCCGAGGTGGCGCAGGCCCTGGTCGCGGCGAAGGCCTTCGGCCTCGGCGGTCGCGACTTCACGGAGATCGTCGAGGTCGCCGAGCGCCTCGCGGGCGTGAAGCTGCACCTGCCGCCGCCCCGGGACGCGGCGCGCTGAGCGCGGCGACGCGGCCGGCGTCGCTCGCCGCCCAGCGGCGCGCCCAGGCGTGCAGCGGCTGCAGCGCGGAGAGGAGCGCCTCGCCTTCGCGCGTCAGCGCGTAGCCCGCGTCGGCGTGCAGCTCGAGCAGCGCCGCTCCTCGCATCTCGCGCAGGCGCGTGTTGAGCACGGACGGCGACACCGCGTCGCAGCGATCGCGCAGCGCGCGGAAGGGCAGCGGCCCGTCGCGCAGCTCCCACAGGATGCGCAGCATCCAGCGCCGCCCGAGCAGGTCGAGCACGGCCATGATGGGCCGCACCGAGCGCGAGCCGCGGACCCGTGGCGTGCGGGATCCCTCCACCATCGTGAGCCTCCCCTTGCGAACCGGTCTTGCGCTACCAATTCCGTAGCGATAGCGTGGCGCGCTATGAAAAACGTAGCGCGGTGGCTGCGCAGCGCGCAAGCCGCCGAGGAGTGAAGACCATGGAAGCGCCACGAATCGCGCCGCTCGAGCCCCCGTACACGCCCGAGGCCCGAGCCGAGCTCGAGCGCTGGATGCCGCCTGGCTCCGGCGTCGCGCCGCTCGCGCTGTTCCGCACGCTGGCGACCGACGCCGCGCTGGCGCAGGCGATGTGGCCGCTCGGCAGCTTCCTGCTGAGCCGTCGCTGCTCGCTGTCGCGGCGTGAGCGGGAGATCGTCATCGATCGCGTGTGCGCGCGCTGCGGCTGCGAGTACGAGTGGGGCGTGCACGTCGCCGCGTTCGCCGGCGCGGCGGACCTCGACGAGGCCGAGGTCGCGGCCACGGTCGCGCCCGGCGTCGCCGGCGTCTGGGAGGAGCGCGAGGCGCTGCTCGTGCGTCTGGTCGACGAGCTGCACGACTCCGGGCGCGTCGGCGACGAGCTGTGGCATGCGCTCGCCGCGCACTACGACGCGCGCCAGCTCCTCGAGCTGCTCGCGCTGTGCGGCTGGTACCACCTGATCTCGTTCGTCGCGAACGGCGCCCGCGTGGCGCTCGAGCCCTGGGCGCGCCGCTTCCCGGCGGCGAGCTAGTTCAACGAGGGGCACGCGCCCCTCGCCCCACTCCCGCGCTCGCTGCGCGCTGCCGCGCGCTCCGCGCGCGGAAATTCGAGTCTTGGCTCGGCCGCCTGGCTCGGGCGATCGGCGCGTCGGTCAGCCGCGCGGCCGCGGGTCGCTGCCGTCGGTCTGCACGCGACGCCAGAAGCCCCACGGGAAGTGCACCAGCTCGAGCTTCATGCCGTCCGGGTCGGCGAAGAACACGGCGTAGTAGCCCGGTCCGTACTGCGGGTACTCGGCCGGCGGGTCGAGCACCGTGAGGCCTTCGCGCACCAGGAAGGCGTGGAAGCGGTCGACGTCGGCGCGGCTCCTGGCCTTCAGCGCGAGGTGGTGGAAGCCGATCCGGCGCCGGTCGAAGCCCTTGCCGCTCTCCGCCGGCGCCGCCGCGCGCAGCCCGACGTTCATGTGCGCGTTGCCCCAGGCGACGTAGCTCTCGTGCGCGACGCGGCGGAAGCCGAGCGCGCCGAGCACCTTGCCGTAGAACTCCGTCGAGCGCTCGAGGTCGCCGACCGTGAGGTCGACGTGGTCGATCGACAGGACCTCGATCTCGCCGCCCACGGGGTCGCTACGGCGCCTTCGGCGGCGCGAGCACGTCGGCGGCGGCCGTCAGCGCCGTCACGGCGGCGGGCACGCCGGCGTAGCACGCGGTCTGCATCAGCACCTCGATCAGCTCCTCGCGCTTGATGCCGAGGTTCAGCGCTCCGTACAGGTGGCCCTTGAGCTCCTCGGTCCTGCCGAGCGCGGCGAGCTGCGCGACCGTGCACAGGCTGCGGCTGCGCAGGTCGAGGTTCGGACGCGACCAGAACATGCCGAAGCAGAACTGCGTCACCAGCGAGAAGAACTCGGGCGCGAGCCGTGCGGCGGGAAGATCGGGCGCAGCGGCGCGCTCGCCCCAGAGCTTTGCCGTCACCGCGCGTCCGCGCGCGAGCAGGTCGTCTCCGTCCGCCATGTCGATCCTCCCGGTGCCGCGATCGTCGCTCGCGGCCGCGCGACACTAGCCGCCGGCCCGAGAGCGTCGCAAGCGCTGCGGTACGCCGACCGCCATCAGGAACATGACGCTCTTGCCGCGCGCGTGCGGCGAGAAGAAGGCCGTCACGTCGTCGTCGAAGAACGTGAGCCCGGACGCGCCGAGCCCGAGCGCGTAAGCGGCCAGGTACGTCTTGCCGCCGCCGATCGCGGCCTCGAGCTGAGCCGCGCGGTAGCCGCGGTTGCCGAGCGCGCCCAGCACCTCCGTGAGGTCGGTCAGCCAGAACAGGTCGACCGCGGCGTCCGCGGGGATCTGCTGGCCGAGGCCGAGGTAGCCGGCCTCGCGCCGGAACCGGCCGGCGCGCAGCAGCAGCAGCGCGTCGCGGTCGCGGTCGAGGACGTAGGCGCCGGGCTCGAGGCCCTCGACGTCGTTGACGATCAGGTACACCGTCGCACGCTGCGCCCGCGGCGCGGCGAAGTCGGCCGGCACGCCGCGCGTCGCGGCGCGCAGGACCGCGGACAGCTCGGCGAGCGTGATCGGCTTCTGCGCGAAGTGGCGCGTCGAGCCGCGGCGCAGGATGACGGTCTCGATCGGCTCGCGGCCGGCGTCGGCGGGTGTCGGCAGCAGGGCGATCGCGTCGTCGGCCGGGGGCGCAGCGGCCGACCGCAGCGGCACGCGCCACGCGCGGACCTCGTCGCTGCTCGCGAGGAAGCCCGAGCGGTGCGTCGCGGGGATCGCAGGGTACTGCACCTCGCGCGCCGACAGCGGCAGCGTCTCGAGCGCCAGCGGCGGCGGCTCCGGCAGCGGAGGGGGCGGCGGCGCCCCGCGCCCGAGGGCGACGAGCCCGAGCGCCGCCTCGTGCTCGACGTCGAGCCCGAGCAGCCCGTTCACCTGCTCGTCGACGAAGCCGAGGACGACCCTGGCGGGCAGCCGGCGTGCCGAGGCGACCGCGAGCAGGTTGGCGAGCACCGTGCCGGAGTCCCAGAACGCGTGCCGGTACGCGCGCGCGCGATACTTCCACGCGTTGCGCCAGTACGTGCTGCTGAAGGCGAGCACGACCGGCGCCTCGGCGACGTGCTCCTCCGCAGCGGTCGCCTCGATGAGCAGCCCGCGGTGGTCGCCTTCGCGCAGGCGGCGCAGGGCGAAGTCGTGCGGCGAGAAGTGGTAGACGCCGGCCGCCAGTCCGTCGAGCTCCATGCACGTCAAATAAATATCGATGTGGTGGAGATTGCCGGTGCACGCCGCCGCACGGAAGTAGGTCTCGTCCATCTGGTAGGTGCGGCGCTTCAGCACGCCGGCGCTGAAGTAGAGCAGGTGCGCGAGCGTCCCGAGGTCGATCGCGGCGCCGCCCGAGGACTGCGCCGAGAAGTCGTCCGCGAGGGCGTCGAGCGCGGGTCGCGGCGACGACGTCAGGTCGCGCGCGAGCGGGATCGGCTCGAGCTCCGTGTAGACCTTGAACGGGCGCGGCATGACGTCCCAGTCGAGGAAGTGCGGGTCGTTGCGGATGCTCGACAGCGAGTGCTTGGTCGCGTCGTGGTAGGCCCAGGCCTCGGCCACATCGCGATTGCCCATGTCCCAGGCGTACACCCGTTGCGGCGTCGAAAGAACAACGCCGATGGGCGCGGCTCAGGCGGGCTCGGCGCGGGTCCGCATCATGGCGTTGCGCTTGGCACGGCACACGACCTCGCCCCGCTGGTTCGTCCCGACGTGCTCGAACAGCACGATCCCGACGTTGGGGCGCGACTTCGAGCGGCGCGCCTCGAGCACCGTCGTGGTGACGGTGATCGTGTCGCCGACGAACACCGGTCTCGGGAACTCGATCTTCTCGAAGCCGAGGTTGCCGACCGTGGTGCCGAGCGTCGTGTCGCCGACCGAGAGCCCGACCACCAGCGCGAGGGTGAACATGCTGTTCACCAGAGGACGGCCGTACTCGGTGCCCTTCGCGAACTCCGCGTCGAGGTGGAGCGGCTGCGGGTTCATGGTGAGCGTCGTCACGAGCAGGTTGTCGGTCTCGGTGACGGTGCGGCTCGGCTCGTGCCGGAAGGCGGCGCCGACCGGCAGCTCCTCGAAGTATCTTCCCGCCATGCGCGATTCCTCGTTCGACGAGGGAAGCGCGTCCTCGCCGCCCGCGGCTTGTAGCACAACCGCCCGGGAAGCGGCGCGCGCTTGCTGCGGCCAGGTGCGCGCGCGAGGATGAGCCGGTGGCGTCGCCCGGCGGAGAACCGCGCACCTTCACGCTGCGCATCGTGACCCAGCTCGCCGCCGACGTCCGGCATGAGGAGTGGGACGCGCTCGCGGCGCGCGAGTCGCCCTTCCTCGAGTGGGGCTGGCTCGCGACCCTCGAGGAGGCTCGCTGCGTCGGCGGGCGCAGCGGCTGGAGCCCGCAGCACCTGGCGCTGTTCGAGAACGACCGGCTGGTCGCGGCCTGCCCGCTCTACCTGAAGACGAACAGCGAGGGGGAGTTCGTGTTCGACTACGCGTGGGCCAACGCGGCCTACGGCGCGGGCATCGACTACTACCCGAAGATGCTCGTCGGCGTGCCGTTCACGCCGGTCGAAGGCCGCCGCTTCCTGGTCGCGCCCCACCTCGACCGGCCGGCCGTGGTGCGCATGCTCGGCCAGGCGTTGCGCGACCTGTGCGAGGAGAACGAGGTCTCCTCGGTGCACGTCAACTTCTGCGCCGAGGACGAGGCCGAGGTGCTGCGCGAGCTGGGCTTCGCCGAGCGCGTCGGCTTCCAGTACAAGTGGCGCAACCACGGCTACGCGACCTTCGACGACTACCTCGCGGCGCTGCGCCACAAGCGGCGGAAGGAGGTCAAGCGCGAGCGGCGCGAGCTCGCCGCACAGGGGATCGAGCTCGCCACGCTCGCGGGCGACCAGATCCCGGATTCGCTGTTCCTGCCGATGTACGAGCTGTACCTCACGACGGTCGACAAGTACGTCTACGGCCGGCGCTACTTGACGCGGCGGTTCTTCGAGATGCTGCCGCAGCGCTTCCGCCACAACCTCTGCTTCATCACCGCGCGGCGTGGCGGCGAGCTCGTTGCCGGGACGTTCAACGTGCAGAAGGGCGGCGCGCTCTACGGCCGCTACTGGGGCACGCACGAGGAGCTGCGCTTCCTGCACTTCAACGTGTGCTACTACGCCACGATCGAGCACTGCATCGCGGCCGGGCTCGAGCGCTTCGAGCCGGGCGCGGGGGGCGAGTTCAAGTGGCTCAGGGGATTCGACCCGGAGCCGACGCGCAGCATGCATTTTCTGCGCGATCCGCGGCTCGCGGCCGCGGTGCGGCGCTTCGTGCAGGCCGAGCGCCGCGAGGTCGATCGCGTCCTGCTCGCGATGCTCGAGCAGAGCCAGCTCAAGCGCGAAGCGGCGGACGCGGAGGGCTGACGGCGAAACCGCCGGCCGGGCGGAGCACGCCTCGCGGGCGTCGATCCGTCGACGCCGACGCGAGGCGCGGTCCGCTCACGACCTATTTCCACGGCCCCGCTGCGCGTCAGGCAGCTTGACCGGTGCCGTGTGCCTCGGACGCGGACGGGCGCGGGAATGCGAGCTGCAACGGCGTGGCGGTGACCGTCTGGCGGTGCGATTCGCGGTCCATGTGAGCGAGGAACCACAGCGCGCCGCAGGCGAGCGCGAGCGCGGTGAGGAAGAGCGACGAGAGCCAGAACGGGCTGATGGTCAGCGTCACGGTCTGCTCCGGGATCGCCGCCGACGAGAGGATGGGCACGATCGAGCTCAGCATGTTCGAACACTCCTTCCGATCCCGCCCGGGCCTTGCGGCTACCCGGTGCAGGTACCACTCCGGCCGCCGCGCGGTTCATTCCACGACAGCGGCTCGGCCAGTTGGCTCGGAACGATCCCGTCAGTGCCGCGAAACCGTCCGCATTTCCGAGCTGACGCGCGCGGAGTGTGCAAGCGCGGTGCCGTCCGACGCGCTTCTTGCCCGCGCGGAGCGAATCGCGTCCTGCGCTCTGGCGAATGCGCTACCGGTGTTGCCCCGCGGCAACGGCCGTGCGGCGCGCCGTCAACGCACGTCGTCGCTTGCGGACGGCTGCACGACGCGGGCTGCGCCGGCGCGACCCGCACGCGACGTCGCGCCAGTCAGGCGGCGGCGCCGGCGCGCGCGACGCGCACCTCGATGCCGTTCACCACCGCGTTGCCCGACAACGGTCGAAGCGGTCGCTCTTCGGCGAGCCGGTTGCTGTTGGCGCCGGCGACCGAGCGGGCGACGCGCAGGCGCACGCCCTCCTCGCCGTGCCCCCAGCCGTGCGGCACGCCGACGACGCCCGGCATGACGTCCTCGGTGACCTCGACCGGCACCTCGATGCTGCCCGCGCGCGAGCGGACGAGGGCGATCTCGCCGTCGGCGAGCCCGAGCGCGCGTGCGTCGGACGGGTGCAGGTGGAGCGTGCCGCGCTCCTCGCTCGACACCAGGCTCGGCACGTTGTGCATCCAGGAGTTGTTCGAGCGCAGGTCGCGGCGGCCGACCAGCAGCAGCACGCCCGTCCCGTCCTCTCGTGCGAGCGCGGGCAGGCGGGCTTCGAGGCGGGCGACGTCCGCGACCAGCGGCTCGGGCGCGAGCTCGATCCTGCCCGACGGCGTGCGCAAGAGCTCGGGAAGGCGCGGCTCGAGCGCACCGAGGTCGGCCGCGCGCCCGCTCGCCTCCAGCCGAGCGAGCGTCAAGCCGTCGCGGGCGCCGAAGCCGTCGCCGTAGGGGCCGGTGCGCAGCATCAGGTCGAGCAGACGCTCCGGTCCGCGGCGCTCCGCGAGCGCGGCGCGCACCTCGGCGGCGTCGCGCCCGTGCGCCGGCGAGTGCGGGCCGAGCACCTTCGCGAGCTGCTGCTCGAAGACGAAGTCGTCGAGCGCGTCGACGTCCGCGTCGGGCCCCTGGCCCGAAGCGATGCCGGCGAGGCGCAGCCGGGTTGCGGCTGCATGGTCGCCTCCTCGCGTCCGTGGGCGCTGACGTATCACCCTGCCGGTGCTGGCTCCACCGGCCCGGGCCCTGCCGAACCGGTTCGACGGTCGAGTCGGGTGCGCAGGGAGTTTCACCACCCAGCGTCCCTTCCGGGACCGGGCGCGTCAGCTCGCCGCGCGGCCCTGCGCCGCCGCCGCGCGCGCGACGATCTTGCGCGCGCGGTTGATGTGCGGCGCGTCGACCATCGCACCCTTGTACACGAAGGCGGCCTGGCCGCGGGCGAAC
>JBFMAS010000490.1:0-6754 GCA_040755575.1 Thermodesulfobacteriota bacterium | reverse complement strand
CGACCACCGGCGCTTCGCCGACGAGTACCTCGCGCCGCGCAGCGAGGTGCGGAAGGCCTGGAGCTTCGACGTCGAGACGCGGTGAGCCGCACCGCGCCGGCGCGCGTCAGCGCGCGGCGTCGCCGGCGCGCGGCTTGCCGAGCAGCGCGATGAGCTCCTTGTCGTTGCGCCGGACCGCGTCGCGCGCGCCGTTCTTCGACCACATCCGCCGCGTGCCGGCGCACGTCGGGCACTCCGACGACGCCGGCACCATGTCGCGCGACGAGCGCACGCCGCGCGCGTTCGCGCGGCAGTCGGGGCAATCGATCTCGCGGTAGCCGTTCTCGCCGGCAAGCACGACCGCCAGCTTCCGGGTCAGCAGGGCAGCGAGGCCCTCGAGCTCTTCGCGCTCCTCGCGCGTCATGCGATCCTTCCTCTCCGGGCGACACGGGAGCGCCGCGGCCTCGCCTCGACCGCCCGCCTCGCCCGTCTCGTTTGGGGTTCTGCTAGTAACGGGTGCCGCGGCCGCCGCCGAAGCCGCCGCCGGCGCTCCGTCCGCGGCCGCCACCGCCGCCGCCGCGACCGCCGAAGCCGCCGCCGCCCATCCCGCGGGGCCGGTCGTCGCGCGGCTTCGCCTCGTTGACGGTCAGCGCCCGGCCGCCGTGCTCCTGGCCGTTGAGCGCGTTGATCGCCGCCTCGGCCTCCTCGGCGGAGCTCATCTCGACGAAGCCGAAGCCCCGGCTGCGCCCGCTCTCGCGGTCGCTGACGACGGTTGCGCTCTCGACGGTGCCGTACTCCGCAAACATGCGCTCCAGGGCCGACGAGTCCACGCTGAACGGCAGATTGCCCACGTACAGCTTCCTACCCATGAATTCTCTCTCCCAATCCGTGCGGGTTCGCTGCGGGCCCCGGTTTTACTTTCAAGCCGCGATTGAAAGAGGCCGTTGTTCGTGGCCCACGAAGGCAGGAGGACGATCAAGCATCCGTGCGGGCAGGAACGATCTGCGCCGTACGCGACTCGTTCGACGAACCAACCGAGTCCGGGCATAGCACGAGATCGATCCTCGTACAGCCGCCCCGCCGGAGAAATTCGGGCGGGGCGGGGCCTCGCAATCGGCGTAGAGCGTTCGCTGTGCTCAGGTCGGATCCGCCATGCACGGGGCGCCGCCGCACACGTCGACCACCGCCCCGTCGACCTTCAAGAATTCCGACTTCTGCACGCGGGCGTCGGGATCGGCGCGCGGGTCCTCGTGCGGGTCCTCGCCCTCTTGCGGTGCGAGGTTCACGAGCGGCGGCACGGGCGCGCCGCTGTCCCAGATGACGATCGCGGAGCCGTTCCAGGGGTACGACGGGATCGGCTCGATGCCCCAGTAGGAGGGCTCGACGTACGGCAGGCGGCCCGGCGTCACGGCGGGCTCGTGGATGCGCGCGCCGATCGTGCGCGCCTGGATGTTCGCGACGTCGGGCGACACCTGGTGGTCGCCGAATGCGACGTGCATCAGGACGGTGTGCCGCGGGGTGTTGGGCAGGGGATCGTCGGTCATGTGCAGCGCGTAGCCGTTCGCCTCGCCGCGGTCCCAGAGCATCTGCAGCAGGAGGATGCCGAGCCCGCGCTCGATCTCGTCGGGGTACGCGGGGTCGTAGATCGCGCGGTAGGTGTTCCAGTCGACGCTGCGCTGCAAGAGGATCGAGTAGTTCATCGCCGGCACGCCGAGCACCGCGCGCGTCCAGTCGATCGCGACCGCGGTCGCGATGCCGCCCATGATGCCGCCCTGGCTGTTGCCGTCGTAGAACAGGGCGCTGCGGTCGATCACCGGCTCCGTGTTCGCCTGGAACGCCGGGTGCGTGACGAGGCCGTCCTCGTGGATCATCAGGCGGCCGAGGAAGAGCGTGTTGAGCACGCCCTGCTGCAGGCGGTCGGCGAGCGTCGGGAAGCTCGAGATGTCGCCGAGGATCGTCACGGCGTTGCCGATGTCCTCCTCCGACATGCCGATCCACTTGGTCGCGCAGAAGACGAAGCCGTGCTCGTTCGCCATTCGCCGGACGTTGCCCGCGCCGACCTCGCGCTCGCTGCCGAGCAGCCCGTGCCCGTAGACCGACGCGCGCGCCGGCACGGCGCCGCCGTTCGGTCCCGCGACCGCCGCGCGCGGCACGATGCACTGGAAGACCGCGTCGTACGTGCCGTTCGCCTGCGGCAGCTCGCCGCCCGCATGGTTGAAGCGCGTGCCGGGGCCGCCGTCGTCGGTCAGGTAGAGCGGCACCTCGAAGGTGCCGCTGACGCGCCGGACGATGAGCTCGTCGACGTCCTCCTCGACGCTCTCGACCGTGAACGCCGGCGACTCGCTGCCGAGACGCGCGAACGCGTCGTCGCGGATGTGCAGCATGCGCTCGGTCAGGTTGCGCTCGCTCGCGACGGTGAAGTCCCAGGCGAGGTAGAGGCTCTCGTCCCGCGCGACGCCGGCCGCCTCGAGGTCGGCGAAGACGCGCTCGTAGCGGCCACGCTGCGCCTCGACCTCCGGCACGTTCGAGATCAGCTCGTCGCGGTAGGCGCGAAAGACGTCGTCCGCCGGGATCGTGTCGCCGGCGGCGTTCTTCAGGTTGCGCAGCGCGATCACGTGCCGGTGGCCCTCGAGCAGGTTGCGCGCCGGACGGATGAACAGCACCCGCGCGTCGTCGCTCGACACGGACGCGTCGAGCTCCGAGAAGTACGGGATGCGCTCGCCGGTCACGGTGTCGATCAGCACCGCGGGCGAGCCCTCGACGAGCGAGCCGCCGATGTTCGCGACGCTCACGAGCCCCGTCTGCTCGAGGTCGATGCCCTCGACGAAGGTGGCGATCTGCGAGCCGGGGCTGAAGCCGTCGTTGCGGTTCCACTCCGCCGTGTCGACGTGGATGCCGTCCTTGTTCCGGATGGCCGACTCGCGCGCGATGTCGATCCGCAATCCGGTGTCGGTGGCGTCGTCCGGGCGCGTGAAGAAGTCGCTCGGGAAGGGCAGCAGGCAGTGGCGCTGGTCGACCGGGTCGCAGCGGTCGGCGTTCTGCACGACCAGGTCGATCGTGCGGCTCGAGTCGCCGTCGCTGCAGCCCGCGGCGATCGCGACCAGTGCCGCGGCGGCGAGGCCCGCGAGCGTGCGGCGGAGCCGGGCGTCGTGCCCGGCAAACAGGCAGGAGGCGCGTTCGTTCATCGAGCCGTCATAGCCGGGTCGGGGTCCGGGGCGCCAGCCGGATAGCGCTCCTGCGCCCGCCTTGGGCGGCGCGTTGACTCGCCGACCGCCGTGGGTCAAGAGCGTCGCCAGCCACGGCTGACGGGGGCGGCGTCGCCCATCGTGAGACGCGGGTGGCGGCGGAGGTGGCACGGCCGGTGGAGAGGTTCCGACTCGCAGCGCGCTGGATCGTGGCGCTCGTCGCCGCGTGCGCGGCCGCCGCCGCTCCGCGCGCGGCCGCGGCGCAGCCCGACCCCGATCCCGAGCTCGACGTGTCGGTGAACTACGTCTACGCGGCGCAGCTCGGCTTCGGCGGCTACCGGGTCGGCGGGCTGTCGGTGAACGTGTTCTCCCTGCCGATCGAGCACACGCTGCGCGACGTCTTCCTCGACTGGCGGCTCAGGATCTCCTTCCCGGTGCTGTTCGGCGACTACGACTTCAAGGGGACGGTCGAGTACCAGGGCGTGCCGGTGCGCGTCCGCGCGAGCCAATACACGCTCGGCGCCGAGCCCAAGCTGAAGCTCGAGATCCCGGTGCTCGAGCCGTGGACGGTATCGCTGATCGGCGCCTGGGGCTTCGGCTCGACGTTCGACACCCGCGTGCACGTGCGTGCGGGCGACGCGCCGAGGATGCGGGTCCGCGAGGCGGAGGTCGACTTCTGGTACTACACCTACCAGGCCGGCATCAGCAGCCTGCTGCAGTCGCACGTCGACCGCTGGACCTTCAGCCTCGGCAACGCGTTCATCTACGCGGGCACCGCGGATTTCGCCACGGAGGAGAACGACGTCGAGGCGTACGGCGCGCTCGAGACCGGCGTCGAGGCGCGCCACCCGCTCGGCTTCGCGATCGACGGCTACGAGCCCGACGGAAGCCTGTTCTTCATCTGGTACTACTTCACGCCGAGCCTCGAGTTCACGCGCGTCGAGCGCGCGTCGCTGCAGGTCGACAACATCTACGAGGTCGGCGTCACGGTCGGCGCCGACCCGGCCACCCCGTTCCAGCTGCCGATCGTCGGCAACCCGCGGATCGGCGTCAGCTACCGCGTCGGCAACGACCTCGACGCCGTGCGGGTCAACTTCGGCTTCCCCTTCTGACGCGAACGCGCGTCCCGCGGCTCCGGCCGCTCGCCATGCCCGTGGCGATCATCGGCCTCGCGTGGTCGTGCGGCCGTCGCGGCGCCACAGGTCGAGCAGGTGGAACGCGGAGACGACGAGCGCGTGCGAGATCAGCCCCTCGCGCACGAGGCGCGGGATCTCCGCGAGCGGCACCAGCTCGACCTCGGTCTCCTCGGTCGTGTCGAAGCGCGGGTCGTGGACCTTGCTGACGCCGCGCGCGACGAAGGTGTGCAGCACGTTGCCCTGGATCGCGGGGTTGGGATGGAGCGCGCCCAGCTCGACGACGTCCTCCGAGTCCCACCCGGTCTCCTCGACCATCTCGCGGCGCGCCGCGTCGCGCGGCGACGGGTCCTCGTCGTCGACCATGCCGCCGGGGATCTCGAAGGTGAAATCGGCGATGCCGTGCCGGTACTGACGGACCATCACCACCTCGTCGTGCGCCGTGAGCGGGACGATGTTCACCCAGTCGCACGCGTCGAGGACGAAGAAGTCGTGCTCGGAGCCCGTACGCGGCGAGACGCTGCGGTCGCGCCGCAGCGAGAACACCCGGCACCTGTACACCATCTCGGTGTCGAGCCGGCGCCACGGCTTGATCTTGACGGGTCGCGACATGTCGCTCGGCTCCGGGCGGTCAGAAGAGCCGACGGTACTCGATCGCCGGACAGCGGTCCATCACCACCGTCATGCCGGCCGCGCGGGCGCGCAGCGCCGCCGCGACGTCGATCACGCCGAGCTGCAGCCACAGGACGTTTGCGCGCACGGCGATCGCCTCGTCGACCACGCCGGCGACGAACTCGGGCCGCCGGAAGACGTCGACCATCTCGACCGGCTCCGGGACGTCGCGCAGGCTCGGGTAGCAGCGCTCGCCGAGCACCCCCGTCTCGTTGGGGTTGACGGGGATGACGCGATGGCCGCGCTGCTGCAGCAGGCGCGCGATGCGATGGCTGTCGCGCGATGGATCGCTCGAGCAGCCGACGACCGCGACGGTGCGCGGCGACGCCAGGATGTCGCGGATCACGTCGTCCGGAGGGTTGTCGAACCGTGCCGCGCCCACGCGTCATCCTCCGGCGCCGGGCGGCGGGACGCAAGCCGCCGGCCGTCGTCGGCGCCCCCGCAACCCCCTTGAGCCGAGAAATGGTCCGCCGTAAACGACGTCTGTGAAGCGCGTGGCTTCGCGACGGAACCCCGCTTCGGGATCGGCGCCGATCCTCGCCGTGCTGCTCGGCTGCGCCCTCGCCGCGTGCGAGGCGCGCGAGGCGTCGCGTGCGACGCCGCCGGACGTCGTGCTGGTCGTGGTCGATGCCCTGCGCGCCGACCGGGTGCGAGGCGCGCTCGACGGCGACGGACGGCTGCCGAACCTGGCGCGCTTCGCCGACGATGCGGTGGTCTACGAGCGCGCGACGAGCCCGGCGACGTGGTGCGTGCCGGCGCACGCGTCGCTGCTGACCGGACGCTGGCCGTCGTTCCACGGCGCCGAGCGGCGGGTGAAGGGCGGCCAGGCGATCGTACCGCCGATCGACGCCGACGCGCCGACGCTCGCCGAGCTCTTGCGCGCGCGCGGCATGCGGACAGCCGCCTTCCTGCCCGGCCGTCTCGACCTCGCGCGCGGCAGCGGCTTCGAGCGCGGCTTCGACGACTGGGTCGACGACGGGCGCCTCGCGCGCTCGCGGGAGCTCGTGCCGGCGATCGCGCGCTGGCTCGCCCTGCGCCCCGGGCCGGTCTTCCTGCTCGTCGGCGTCGACGACCTGCGTCAAGCCGAGATCGAGGCCGGCGGGGGCGCCTTCCGCCTCGTGTCGCGCGCGGAGCTCACCAACCGGCTCGCGCAGGACGGCGTGTTGACCGCCGAGCGCAAGCTCGAGCTGGCGTCGTCGTACGATGCGGGGCTCGAGGCCGTGGACCGGACGATCGGCGAGCTGCTCGCCGCCCTGCAGGCGGAGGGTCGCTATGCCGACGCGCTGATCGTCGTCACCGCGGATCACGGCGAGCTGCTCGGCGAGCAGGGGCTCGTCGGCCACGGGTGGCCGCCGTTCGAGAGCGCGGTGAACGTGCCGCTCATCGTCAAGTACCCGGGCGGCGAGCGGGCCGGGGAGCGGGTCGACCGCCGCATCTCCGCGCTCGGCGTCTTCGCCACCGTCCTCGACGCGGCCGACGTGCCGCTGCCCGACGGCGCGCAGGCGCGGCCGCTCGACGACCGCCACCCGGTGTGGGTCGAGGACGTCGACCGTCAGGGCCGGCGCTTGCGGGCCGGGTACGACGGCCTGCGCAAGAAGATCATCCGCATCACCGACGGCCAGGCGATCGACGTCGCCTGCGTCTACGACATGTACAACGACGCGGACGAGCGCCGGCCCGAGTGCGCGGGCCCCGAGGGGCCGCTGCACGGCGCCATGGCGTCGTTCAGCCGGCAGCCGCGACCCGGGCAGCCCTCGAGCGGGCTCGCGCGGGCCGAGGGCGGCG
>JBFMAS010000489.1:0-3682 GCA_040755575.1 Thermodesulfobacteriota bacterium | reverse complement strand
GCGCGATGCGCTCGACGGCGGAGCCGCGGCGACGCGGATCGAGCGCCGACTCGACGGCGGCGACCACGCGCGCGTAGCGGGCGCCGGCGGCGAAGCTCGCCCCGGCACGCGGCAGCAGGCGGTCGTAGCGCAGGCTCGACCAGGCGCGTGCGAGCCCCGTCGCCGTCATCGCCGAACCTCGTAGTCGACGCGTCCCGGGCAGTCGAGCGACGGTGCGGCCGCCGTCGCGTGCGCTACAGTCGCCCGCGGTGGACGTGACCTATCCCGAGAAGCGCTTTGCCGACTTCCGCGTCGGCGACCACGCCGAGCTGACGCGCACCTTCACCCAGGAGGACGTCGAGCTGTTCGCGCGGCTCAGCGGCGACCGTCACCCCGCACACCTCGACGAGGCCTACGGGCGCGCGTCCCGCTTCGGCAGCCGCGTCGTGCACGGCATGCTGACCGCGAGCCTGGTGTCGGCCGCGAACGCGCTGCTGCTCGGCGTGCCGGGCGCGATCTCGGTCGAGCAGACGCTGCGCTTCCTGCGTCCGGTGCTGGCCGGCGACACCATCACCGCGCGCTCCGAGGTGGTCGAGGTGCTGCCGGCGCAGCGGCGGCTGCGCTGCCGCACGACCTGCCGCAACCAGCGCGGCGAGCTGGTGCTCGCCGGCGAGGCGATCGAGCAGAAGGAGGACTGAGCGGCCGCGCGCTCGCGCGGTCAGCGCGCCGGCAGCAGGCGGGGCGGCGCTGCGCGCAGGTCGACGGCGTCGCCCTGCCCCGCGTGCAGCTTCGCGAGATCCGCCGCCGCGCGATCGCGCAGCGCGCCGAGCGCCACGCCGAGCGCGTCGCCCGGCAGCGGCGCGAGCTTGACGAGCCCGATCTCGAGCATGCGCGCGGCACCGGCGAAGCCGTGCGCGAGCTTGTGGTAGCCGACCGCGACCTGGATCAGCCCGAGGAACAGCGGCCAGAGCGCGTCGGGCACGTCGTCGAGCGCCTCCTCGAGCGCCTCGTGCGCCTCGAAGTAGCGCCCGGCGTTGAACTCGCGCGCCGCGGCGAGCACGACGCGGCGCAGCTCCTCGTCGCCCGGCGTCAACGGAAGAGGAATACCTTCTGCGCGAGGTCGATGCGCGCGTAGAACGCGAGCGTCAGCCCGCACAGCACCCAGGCGAGCGTCAGCGCGGGGACGGTCCACGCGGGCCGCGCCAGGAGCGCGCGCGCCGCGAGCAGCGCGAAGGCGGGGAACGCCGGCAGGAAGTAGCGGTTGTCGGGCAGCGTCAGCACGAGCGGGATGCTGACGAGCCCGATCCAGGCGAGGACGAACGCGTCCTCCGCCCGGCGTCGGCGCACGGCGTCGACGGCACCGAGCAGGACCCAGGGAACGACGTAGACGCCGAGCGCCGACGGCGTCTTGGTGACGATCGAGTCGAGCGCCCAGCCGGGCGAGCGCGACGACACCGTCGCGAGCCGCACGAAACGCTCGCCCTGCGCGGCGAGGATGCCGCTCTCGTAGGCGTGGTCGAGCCAGAGGAGGAGCAGGGCGAACGAGATCGCGAGCACGACCGGCGCATGACGGCGCAGCAGCGGCATGCACGCGAACGCGACGCCGAGCCCGAGCAGCACCGGGAAGACGAGCAGCATGGTGTACTTCACCAGCAGGCCGACGCCGATCACGAGCCCGAGCGCGACCGCGAGCGCGTCACGGCGCGAGCGCACGAGGCGCAGCGCGAGCAGCAGGGCGAGCAGGAAGACGAAGGTCAGCGGCATGTCGTTGGTCGCCGCGGACGCGATGCGGACGAACAGGGGCGACGCGAGGAGCACGAGCCCCGCGACCAGGGCCGTCGCGCGGTCGTAGAGCTGCTCGAGGATCAGGTAGGTGACGGCGACCGCGCCGCAGCCGAAGACGAGGTTCAGCAGGCGCAGCGCCTTGAGCCGCGGCCCGACGAGGTCGGCGAGGGTGCCGTACAGCATCGGCACGAGGGGCGGGTGCTGCGGCCCGAGCCAGGGGTTCTCGCCGTAGCGCGCGAAGAGCTCCTGCGCTCCGCCGCGGGCGTAGACCTCGGCCGCCCACAGCACCCACTTCTCGTCCCAGCTCGGCTCCTGCTGGGTGAAGACGGTCGCCACGCCGACCGCCAGCGTGATCGCGGTGAGCAGGGCGAGCGCCCGCCGCCGCGTCGCGGCGCCGCGCAGGAGCAGCCCGTGCAGGCTCTCCGCCGCCGCTTCCGGCAGGAGCGCGATCGCCAGCGCCGCGACGAAGCCCGCGGCGGCGAGAGCGGCGACGAGCGGATACGCCTCGCCGCCGTACGGCCGGGCGCGCACGACGAGAAACACGGCCTGCAGCAACGCCATCGCGAGCAGCAGGAGCCGGAGCCGCGTCTCGGAGAGAGCCTGCATGCGAATCGGGTCGGCGATTGTCCGCGCAGCGCCGTCCGCGTGCAAACGTCACAGGTTCAGCAGCGCGACGCCGAGCACGACCACCATGGCCGCCACGACCCGCCGCACGCCGAACGGCTCGCCGAGCGACACCGCGCCGAAGATCGCCGCCATCACGACGCTCGTCTCGCGCAGCGCCGACACGGGCGCCAGCGCCGCCCGGCTGTAGGCCCACAGCACGAGCGCGTACGCCGTCGCGGCCATGATCCCGCCGAGCATGCCGCCCAGCACGCCGCGGGCGCCGTTCATCGCGAGGAACGGCCGCAGCCGCGCGCGGCGGAAGAGCAGCACGAAGGCGCCGAGCGGCACGATCTCGAGCGCCTGCATCCAGAGGATGAACGACAGCGCGTCCGCCGAGCGCCGGATGCCGATGCCGTCGATCAGCGTGAAGGCGGCGATCAGCAGCCCCGTCACGAGCGCGTAGGTGACGGCGCGGCGATCGCCGACGGCGCGCCGTCCGCTCGCCAGGCTGGCGATGCCGACCGTGACCAGGGTGGCGCCGAGGTAGCCGCTCGGGAGCAGACGCTCGCCCGCGAGCGGCCCCGCGAGCAGCGCGACCACCAGCGGCGAGGTGCCGCGCGCGATCGGATAGACCTGGCTCAGGTCGCCGACGGCATAGGCGCGCAGCAGGAAGAAGAAGTAGACGTTGTGCACCACCACGCTCGCGACGATGAACGGCCAGCTCTCGACGCTCGGCAGGCCGACCGTCGGCAGGAGCAGCGCGCAGGCGAGCGAGCCCGTGCCGATGATCGTCGTCTGCACGAGCAGGCGGTCGCCGCCGATCTTGACGAGCACGTTCCAGCTCGCGTGCAGGACGGCCGCGAGCAGGACGAGCAGGGCGACGCCGACGGGAAGCTCCATGCCGGTGCTCGTCAGAGGGTTCGCGTGTCGGCGTCGGCGTGCGCTGCGGCTGCCGTCCGCCTCACGGCAGCAGCGGCAGGCCCGGGATGCCGACCGCGATGCGCTCCGCGCCGCGCGCGTCGGCCGGCGTGAACGGCGGCACCGCGAGCAGCGCGACGTACAGCGTCTCGTCGCCGAACGGCTCGAGCGTCCCCGGCTCCGGCGTCGCCGGACCGGCGTCGCCGCACGCCGCCGCGGCGACGCACGCGGCAAGCCCGGCGCGCGGTGCGAGCCGCGCGATGCGACGGGTGAGCGACGAGAGACGCGCGCGGCGGCGCGACGGCGGGCTTGCGTTCGGCACCAGGTCCTCCTCGGTGGCGCCCGGAGCCGAGCGCGAGCCCTTGAAAGCGCGCGCGTGGCCCGCGGTCAAGCG
>JBFMAS010000488.1:0-30116 GCA_040755575.1 Thermodesulfobacteriota bacterium | reverse complement strand
ACGCCGCCGCCCGCGACCCGCGCTTCCGCGTCCTCACCTTCCCGCACCGCGGGCTGGTCGAGACGCTGAACGATGCGCTCGCGCGCTGCCGCGGGCGCTACGTCGCGCGCATGGATGCCGACGACCTGATGCACCGCGACCGCCTCGCGGCACAGCTCGCCGCGCTCGAGAGCGACCCGACGCTCGCGGCGGTCGGCTGCCACGTGCGGCTCTTCCCGCGCGGCGCGCTCGGCGGGGGGCTGCGCGACTACGAGCGCTGGCTGAACTCGCTCGCGACGGCGCAGCAGGTGCGCGCCGACGCGCTCGTCGAGTCGCCGGTCGCGCACCCGACGCTGTTCATCCGCGCGGACGTGCTGCGGCGGCTCGCCTACCGCGACCTCGGCTGGCCCGAGGACTACGACCTCGTGCTGCGGCTCCTCGCCGCCGGGCACGAGGTCGGAGTCGTGCCGCGCCGGCTGGTGTCGTGGCGCGAGCACCCCCGGCGCTTGACGCACACCGCGGACGCCTACCGCATCGAGCGCTTCACGACGCTCAAGGCGCGCTTCCTCGCCGACGGCTTCCTCGCCGGCGAGGAGACGTACGTCCTCTGGGGCTACGGCCACACGGGACGCGCGATCCGGCGCGCGCTGCTCGCGCACGGCAAGCGGCCGTCGCACGTCGTCGAGCTGCACCCGGGAAGGCTCGGGCAGACGATCCACGGCGCGCCGGTCGTCGCGCCCGATGCGCTGCCGGCGCTCGCGCCGCGCCGGATCGTCGCGTCGGTCGCCGGGGCGACCGCTCGCGGGCAGATCCGCGACGCGCTCCGCGCCTGGGGCTTCCGCGAGCTGCGCGACTTCGTCTGCGTCGCGTGACGGCGCCGTTGCGAGAGCTCGGCGCGTGGTGTCGTCTGTCGGCCGACGCGATCACGACGCGCGTCGAACCACTTCACGGCAAGGAGATGCCCATGTCGACCTTCGCGACGATCGCGCAGTACGCGCGGATGCTGACCAACCTCGATCGGTGGCTGGACAAGGCCATGGCTCACGCGGAGCGGAGGAAGTTCGATCCGAACGTCCTCGCCCAGGCGCGGCTCGCACCCGACCAGTACTGCCTCGTGCAGCAGGTGCAGTCGGCGTGCGACGCGGCGAAGTTCGCCGCCGCCTACCTGAGCGGGCAGAGCCCCCCGTCACACCCGGACACCGAGAAGACGATCGCCGAGCTGCGGGCGCGCATCCAGACGTGCGTCACCTACCTCGAGACGTTCGGGGAGGCCGACTTCGCCGGCGCCGCGCAGAGACGGGTCGCGCCGGCGTGGATGCAGGGCAAGTCGGTCAGCAGCGAGGGATACCTGACGCGCATCTCGGCGCCCAACTTCTACTTCCACGTCACCACCGCGTACGCCATCCTGCGGCACAACGGCGTCGAGCTCGGCAAGAGCGACTTCATCGGGGTGCAAGCCTGGGACGAGATCGCGGGCTGGTGACGCGCTCGGCCGACGGCGCGCCGCGACCGCGCACCATCAGGCACGGCCCTCGTTGCTCGAATCCGCCGGCCTCGCGGGCCGCGAAGGGGATTTGCGTGAATCTGCCGATACCGTAATCGTCTCAGCTCGGCCGAGGGGAAGCTCGCGTGAAGCACCTGGTGACCGTCACCGTCGTCGTCGCATGGATCGGGATGGCCGCCTGGCTGGTGCACAAGCAAGCGCCGCAGCAGACGGCAGCGATGGCGCCGCTCGCCGAGCTGCCCGAAGGCGCGAGCCCCGAGCGCGAGGAGTGGTTCGGCGTCTTCCAGAGCGGCCAGAAGATCGGCTACTCGCACCGCATCGTCGCGCGCACCGAGGGCGGCTACGCCTTCAGCGAGGACTCGAGCTTCAAGCTCGCGATGCTGGGCACCGTGCAGCATCTGCAGACCACGATGGCCGCCGAGACCGACCAGGGCTTCGCGCTGCGGAGCTTCCGCTTCGGCCTGATCTCGCCGGCGGCGAGCTTCGCCGCGAGCGGCACCGTCGAGGGCAAGCTGCTGAAGGTGCGCTACGGGCCGTCGGGCGGCGAGAGCGCGATGGACGTGGCGCTCGAGGAGCCGATCCACCTGCCGAGCACGCTGCGGCCCCGCCTGGTCCGCGCCAACGCGCCCGACGGCACGAGCTACACCGCGTCCGTCTTCAGCCCGCTCACGCTGAAGAACGAGCCCATCACCCTGGTCGTCGACGGGCGGGAGACGCTCACCGGCCCGGACGGTCCGGTCGAGGCGCTGCGCATCAGCGAGAAGCACCAGGGGCTCGCGGCGCGCGCCTGGCTCGCACCCGACGGCTCGGTGCTGCGCGAGGAGGCGACGCTCGGCTTCACGCTCGAGCGCGCGCCGTCGCGCGAGGCCGCGCTCGACGGCATCACGGCCGACGCGCCGATCGACCTCGTCGTCAAGACGCGCATCCCGACGGCGGGGCGGATCGACGAGCCGCGCGCGCTCGACTCCCTGACGCTCCGCATGAAGGGCAGCGGCAGCAAGCTCGTGCCGGACGACCCGCCGCGCCAGCGCGTCGAGGCCGACGTGCTGCGCATCACGCGCGAGAGCCTGCCGGCCGCGATGGCGCCGGGCCTGCCGCCGGCAGGCGCGGACCGGGAAGAGGTCGCCGCCTACACCGACCCGTCGCCGTTCGTCGAGTCGGACGACCCGGCGATCGTGAGCCTCGCGCGCAACGTCGTCGGCGGCGAGACGGAGCCGGTCGCGGCGGCGAGGAAGCTCGTCGCCTGGGTGCACGACAACGTCGCCAAGGAGCCGAGCCTCACCGTGCCGAGCGCACGCGAGGTCGCGAAGGCGCTGCGCGGCGATTGCAACGAGCATGCCGTGCTCCTGACGGCGCTCGCGCGCGCCGTGGGCATCCCGTCGCGCGTCGTCGCGGGCGCGGTCTACAGCCCCTTTGGAGCGGACGGCCTACCCGGCCAGGATGGGTTCTACTATCACGCGTGGAGCGAGCTCTGGCTCGGCGGCTGGGTGAGCGCCGACGCGGTGTTCGACCAGATGCCGGTCGACGCGACGCACGTCAAGCTGCTCGAGGGCGGGCCCGAGCGCCATCTCGCGCTCGCGGAGGTCATCGGGCAGCTCGAGCTCGCGGCGGAGGGGAGCAGGTCGTGATCGAGTTCCGCAAGCTGAAGAAGACCTACGGGCCGTTGACCGCGGTCGACGAGCTCGAGCTGACGATCGACGAGGGCTGCGTGTTCGGCTTCATCGGCCGCAACGGCGCGGGCAAGACGACCACCATCCGCATGATGATGGGGCTCCTCGAGCCGAGCGCCGGCACCGTGCTGCTCGGCGGCCACGACGTGCGCCGCGAGCCCGAGCGCGCGAAGGCGATCACCGGCTACCTGCCCGACCACCCGTACCTCTACGACAAGCTCACCGGGTACGAGTTCCTACGCTTCGTCGGCGGCCTCTACTCGGTGCCCGAGCGGGAGCGCGACCAGCGCAGCGAGCGGCTGCTCGAGGACTTCGCGCTCACCGAGCGCGCCGGCGAGCTGGTCGAGACCTACTCGCACGGCATGAAGCAGCGCCTCGCGCTCGCGGCGGCCCTGCTGCACCGGCCGCGCATCCTGGTGCTCGACGAGCCGATGGTCGGGCTCGACCCGCAGGGCGCGCTCGACTTCCGCCGCCTGCTGGCGAAGCTCGCGGCCGAGGGCGCGACGATCTTCCTCTCGACGCACAGCCTGATGGTCGCGGAGGAGCTGTGCGACCGCATCGGCGTCCTCGATCGCGGGCGCCTGGTCGCTCTGGGCAACCTGATGGAGCTGCGCGAGCACGCGGCGTCGATGCCGGCCGCGCACCGGCTGCGCGACATGAACGGCGGCGCGACGCTGGAGATGGTCTTCCTGCAGCTCATCGGCGCGACCGAGGGCACCTGGTGATGGGCGTCGCGCGTGCGGCGCGGCTCGGGCCCGCGTCCGCGACCGGCGCCGCTGCGACCACCCTGCCGGTACCCGCGCTGCGCGGCATGCTCGCGCCGCGCTGGCTCGCGACGCGCAACGGGCTCAAGCGCGGGCTCGTGCGCCCGATCGTGCTGTCGCTGCTCACCGCGGCGTTCTGGGCGATCTGCTTCGTGTTCTTCGTCCGCGTCCTCTACTACTTCCAGACGATCGGCGACTTCGGCCCGCTGCTGACGCAGCGCCTCCTGTCGCTGCTGCTGATGAGCTTCTTCATGATCCTGCTCATCAGCAACACGGTCGCGGCGCTGACCACCTTCTACCTCGCCGAGGAGGTGACGCTGCTGCTCGCCGCGCCGGTGAGCTTCCGCCGCCTGCACCACGCGCGCTTCGTCGAGACGCTGATCTCGTCGTCGTGGATGGTGCTGCTGTTCGGCCTGCCGGCCTTCCTCGCCTACGGCGTCGTCTACCGGGCCGGGCCGCTGTTCTACCTCGGCTCGGTCGCGATGATGCTGCCGTTCCTGGTCATTCCGGCGGCGATCGGCGTCCTCGTGACGACCTGCCTGGTGCTCGTCTTCCCCGCGCGCCGCGCGCGCGACGCGATGCTGGTCGGCATCGGCCTCCTGATCGGCGCGGCGTTCCTGGCCGCGCGCATGCTGCGTCCCGAGCGCCTCGCCGACCCGACGGGGCTCGTCGGCTTCACCGCCTTCCTCGTCGGCCTCGACGACCCGTCGCCGTTCCTGCCCACCACCTGGGCGAGCAACGTGCTGATCCCGCTGCTTCGCGTCGAGGCGGGCGAGCCGCTGTTCTACCTCGGCATGCTGGTCAGCACGGCGGCGATGCTGTTCGTCGTGAGCGCGGCGCTGGTCGAGCGCGTGTTCGTCAAGGCGTGGTCGGCGGCACAGCAGGGGCGCATGCACGGCGGCGCGGGCGAGCGCGCGCTGTCGCGCGTGCTGCGCGCGCTGGCGCGCCCGCTGCCGTCGACCCCGGGGCTGCTGCTCGTCAAGGACCTGACCGTCTTCCTCCGCGACGCGAGCCAGTGGTCACAGCTCATCCTGCTGCTCGTGCTGGTGGTGATCTACGTCTACAACTTCACGGCGCTGCCGATCGGCGACGGCACGCCGCTCGCGGCGGTGCTGCGCGACGTCGCCGCGCTGTGCAACCTCGGCCTCGCCGCGTTCGTCACGACCGCGGTCGCGGTGCGCTTCGTCTACCCGATGGTGAGCCTCGAGGGGCGCTCGTGGTGGATCCTGCGCTCGGCGCCGGTGTCGCTCGAGCGGCTCTGGTGGAGCAAGTTCTGGATCGGCTACGTCCCGCTCGTCGTGTTCGGCCTCGTCCTGGTCGGCATCACGAACCACCTGCTCGGCGTGCCGCGCGGCCTGACGCTGCTCTTCGTCGCGACGCTGCTGCCGCTGATCGCGGTGATCGTGAGCCTCGGTCTCGCCTTCGGCGCGGTCTACCCGCGCCTCGACACGCAGAACGCGGCGCACATCGCGACCGGATTCGGCGCGATCGTCTACATGGTCACCTGCCTCGGCTTCATCGCGCTGATCGTCGCGCTCGAAGCCTGGCCGGTGTCGCGGCTGTTCTGGCGCTCGAGCGCCTCGCTGCCGTTCGGGACGCTCCACGCGACCCTCGCCGCCGTGCTGTTCGCGGCGACGGCGGCGGTGCTGGTCGCCACCTTCGTCGGCGCGCGTCGCGTCGGCCTGCGCGCGCTCCGCCGCCTGCAGGTGTGAGGCGCGGGCGCGGCGCCGCTACGTCGCCCGCGTCCCCTGCTTCATGAACGCTTCGAACGCGCCGGCCCAGTCCGGGTGCCAGCGCGACAGCGCTGGTCGGTTGCGGATGACGTCGTCGATCGCCCACTGCATGCGGCGCTCGTCCATCTCGCGCGTCACCGCGTTGTCGGGACAGAGCACGTAGAAGTCGCCGCGACGGAGGCTCTCGAGCAGGAAGTCGGCGACCTGCGCGGCCGTCCACGCGGCCGGCGGCTTGTCGCGGCCGCGGCCCGTCATGCCGGTGTGCGTGAAGCCGGGGATCAGGAGGTGCGCGGTCACGCGGCAGCCGGGGACGTTGCGCAGCTCGTGCGCGAGCTGCTCGGTCACGACCTTCACGCCCGCCTTCGAGACGTTGTAGGCGGCGTCGCCGGGCGGCGTCGTGATGCCCTGCTTCGAGCCCGTGTTGACGATCGCGGCGTCGGTGCCCTGCGCGATCATGCGCGGCGTGAACGCCTGCACGCCGTTGATCACTCCCCAGAGGTTGACCTCGAGCAGGCGGCGCCAGCCGTCGTAGTTCTCCCACGGCTTGCCGCCGCCGGCGATCGCGGCGTTGTTCATCAGCAGCGCGACCTCGCCGAACGCGTCGTACGCCGCGTCGCGCAGGCGCTCGACGTCGGCGAGGCGGGCGACGTCCGTCGTGACGGCGAGCACGTCGCGCTCGCCGCCCGCGGCCTGCGCCGCGACCTCCGCGGCCGCGCGGCGCAGCGTCTCCTCCCCGACGTCGGCGAGGCAGACCCGCATGCCGAGGCCCGCGAAGCGCTTCGCGCACGCGAGGCCGATGCCGCTCGCGGCGCCGGTGACGACCGCCGCGCGGCCGGGCGAAAGCACGGGATGGCTGTCCATGCTCGAGCCTTGGGCCGCCCGGGCGCACGACGCAAGAGACCCGGCCGAGCGCGCTCAGCGGAAATCGAACGCCACCTTGATCGCGCCGGACTCCGCCTGCGTCGCGAGCGCGACGAACGCGTCGTGCCAGCGGTCGAGGGCGAAGCGGTGCGTGAGCATCCCGGCGAGGTCGACGCGGCGCGCTCGCACCAGGTCGAGGTAGTGCTCGATGCCGTGCTTGCGCACGCCCTCGACCTCCTCGACGCCGAAGGCATTGGAGCCCGTCAGGCGCAGCTCCTTGAAGTACAGCGGGCTCGACTCCCAGCGCTCCGGACCGTGCACGCCGCTCTGCACGAGCGTCCCGCGCGCCTTGAGCACGCGCGCGCCGACCTCGAGCGTCTCCGCCTTGCCGATCGTGTCGTAGACCACGTCGACCCCGCCGGGGTGCGCCATCGGCAGGCCGAACTGGCTCGGCACGATGCGGCCGCCCGCCCAGCGGGTGACCTGCTCGACGACCGCGAGCCGATCGCCGGGATCGACGACCAGCGACGCGCCGAGCCGGCTCGCGAGCGCCACCTGGGCGGGGAAGCGTGCCACGACGGCGACGTCGGCGTCCGGGTGCAGCGCGTGCACGATGGCGTTCACGCAGCTGCCGAGCGCGCCGTGCCCGTAGATCAGCACCTTGCCGTGCGGCGGCGGCGGGTTGCGCGTCACGCTGTGCAGCGACACCGCGAAGGGATCGGCGAGGACCGCGACCTCGTCGGGGACCTCGTCGGGCACCGGGATCAGCATCGAGTCGTGCGCTGGCAGGTACTCGGCCCAGCCGCCCGAAGCGTCGCGCGACGTCCCGGTGTGGATCCCGGGCGCGACGCGGCCCTCGGCGAAGTGCTCGCACAGGCTCAGGTCGCCCGCCCGGCACGACGGGCAGAGCGGGCTGATGCCGCGCGGCGCACACGACAGCCAGGGGTTCAGCACGACGCGCTGCCCCACCGCGAGGCCGCGCGCCTCGGGCCCGAGCTCGGCCACCTCGGCCACCACCTCGTGGCCGAGGATCTGCGGCATCGAGAACCACGAGCCGAGCGTCGTCCCCTCGACGTTGCCGAAGTCCATGAACACCTGCTTCGCGTCCGAGCCGCAGATGCCGGTGAGCCGCGTGCGCGCGATGACCCAGTCCGGGCCGAGCAGACGCGGGCGGTCGACCTCGAGGAAGCGCACCGGCGCGCAGGCGAGCCCGAGCAGCAGCTGATTGTCCGTCCGCGGCGTCTCCCGCGGCTCCGGCTCGACACCGTAGACCAGGGCCTTCACGCTAGACCTCCATGCGGCTGCGGCGAGCGAAGCACATCGGCTCGAGCGTGGCGAGCAGCAGCTCTCGCTCGATCGGCGTCGCGGGCCGCGAATCTCTTACTGTGCGATCGTACAATTGCCGCGCCGCGCGCGTCGTGGTCAACCACGCGCTCCCGCCGCGAGCACGGCGTTGAGAAGGTCCGGCCGCCGCATTAGACGAGAGGCGTCATGCGCGGCCCAGCACGCCCCGGCCGGCGCTCGCGCGCGGAGGCCGCGCGCACGCGCCAGCGGATCCTCGACCGCGCCGAGCGTCTGTTCGCGCGCAAGGGCTATCGCGCGGTGTCGACGCGCGAGCTCGCGCGGGCCTGTGGCGTGCAGCCCTACACGATCCAGCACCACTTCGGATCCAAGCTGAAGCTCTACGAGGCGGTGCTGTGCCGCTGGGACGACGAGATCCGGGCCCTGTCGGCGAGCCACGTCGACGGAGCACCGGTGGGCAGCACGACGAGCGCCGCGGTCGACGAGCTGCTGGACTACCTGCTCGCGCGCAGCGACTGGGTCGCCCTCAACCTGCGCCGCAGCCTCGGCGAAGGGTTGCCGGCGCGGATCAAGACGGCCGACCCGGGCTGGGTGCGCTTCATCGACTCCGCTCTGCGGCGCACGGTGGGCGCACGGCGGGACCTCGACAGCCGCCTCCTGCTCCTCACGATCGAGGGCATCCTGCACCATCACGTCGTCTCGCGGCGGCGCTACCGGGAGCTGCTGGGACGCGATCTGGACGACCCGCGTCTTCGCCGCGCCGTGAAGCGACACCTGAGCGCGGTGATCGCGGCGATCGTCCGCGCAACCGGCGCGACGCCGGCGCGTCGCCCGGCTTGACTCCGGTCCTCGAACGACCGTATCCGTTTATTGTCCTGGCGACCAGCATCATCCGATGCGCGTTCGGCGGCCGGCGCAGGTCGTGGACCGAGGAAACGATGGCGAACCTCATCTCGTACCGGGACATCAACGCCGTGGTCACCGGCGCCTCGAGCGGCATCGGCCGGCTGACGGCGCTGCGCCTCGCGCGCGAAGGCGCGCGCGTCGCGCTGGTCGCGCGACGGCTTCCCGAGCTGGAAGCGCTGGCCGCCGAGATCCGCGCCGCGGGCGGCTCGGCGATCGTCGCCCGCTGCGACGTCGCCGAGCGGCACGAGGTCGAGCAGGCGGCCAGGGAAGTGCTGGGGACGTTCGGGCGCGTCGACCTGCTGTTCAACAACGCGGGCTACGGACACCACCGGCGCTTCCTCGACTGGAGCGTCGAGGACATCGAGCGCATGATGCGGGTCAACTTCCTCGGCTCGGTGTACTGGACCAAGGCGCTGCTGCCCCAGATGGTCGAGCGCCAGCGCGGCTGGCTGGTGTTCATCGCCTCGGTCGCCGGCAAGCTCGGGGTCCCCGACGAGACGGCGTACGCCGCATCGAAGTTCGCCATGGTGGGGCTCGCCGAGGCGCTGTCGCTCGAGGTCGAGGACCAGGGCGTCCACGTCCTCACCGTGTGTCCCGGGGCGATCCGTACGGACTTCTTCGACCAGGAGGCGCTCGAGCGGATGCCGCCGGTGTCGCGCCGCACCATGGTCGACCCGGAGCCGCTCGTCGACGCGATCTTCGACGCGCTCGCCGCGGGCAAGCGCGAGCTCACGTTCCCGCGCTTCATCGCGGCCGGCTACGTCGTCCGCGCGCTCGCGCCCGAGCTCATGCGGCGCAGCACCAAGCGCCGGACGATCGACGCGATGCCCCGCTCGGGCGCCTGAGAGGACCCGCCGCTCAGGCGCGCCGGCGGGACCGCGCGGCGGGGACGGAGCCGGACGGCTCGGCGAGCGCCGCCGCGACCAGCGCCTCGATCATCCAGCGCTTCACCGAGCGGGCGGCGTCCGGGTCGAGGCGCAGCACGTCGCGGAACACGATCATCGACTCGGTGCCGAAGACGAGCGCCAGCGCCGAGCAGAGCTTGCCGTAGGCCGCCGGCCGGAAGCGGCGGCGGGCCGGGGCGAGCGCGGCCTCGATCAGCGCGGTCCGGCGGTTCTGGCGCAGCGGCGGACCCTCGACGCCGTCGTCCCGGCCGTCGTGCTCGAGCAGGCGCGCGAGCATGAGCCGGTGCTGCGTCGCGTTCGCGAACGTCACCCGGTGCATCGCCGCCTCGGCCTTGTCGAGACGCGCGACGGGATCGCTCGAGCCTTCGCTCGCGAACAGCGATTCCGGCGTCGGCTGCTCGCCGTCGAGCGGCGCCTCGGCCAGCAGCGCGTCGCGGCTCGGGAAGTAGCGGTACGCCGTGGCGCGCGAGATGCGCGCCTCGTCGGCGACCTCGGCGACGCTCGGCGAGCGCCCGGCGCGCAGGAGCCGCGCCGCCGCCGCGAGCAGGTCCTTGCGCGTGCGGTAGCGCTGGTTGTCCCGCGGACGAGGCACGCTCACTCGGCCGCGAGCTGCCGCTGGATCGCCGCGAGGTCGACCCACACCTGCTCGCGCGTGATGCTGCGGTCGTCCCCGAACTCGAGGACGTGCAGCAGCCGGAAGCTGAGCGGACGACCGCGCCCCTCGCAGCCGAAGGGCCGCCCGGGCGCCGTGCCGCGCCACACCGACTCGTCGACGATGAAGCCGTCGCCGTAGAGCCGGCGCGTCGAGGTGACCTCGCCGTCGGCGAGGTCGCGGAACAGCGTCTCGTAGAACGAGCGCGCCTGCTCGGGCCCTCGCACCGGCCCGGCCGGCCAGCCGACGATGTCGTGCTCGACGTCCGGGGCGAGCGTCGCGAGGACGCCCTCGACGTCGTCGCGCGCCTCGTAGCCGAAGTGCTCGGCGAGGATCCGGTCCATCTCGTCGCGTGTCGGGGACATGGCTTGGCTCCTTTCGAGGAGCGGCTCTTGTAATGAGACTTTCGTCTCAAGTCAAGAGAGCCGTATCGGCGCGGTGGCCGCGCGCGAAGCGTTCGGCGTCACGCCGGGGCGTGGACCACCTGCAGGTCGCAGTACTGGTCGATGCCCCAGCGCCCGTTCTCCCAGCCGAGGCCGCTCCACTTGACGCCGCCGAAGGGCGCGTCGTGGCCCAGGTCCATGTGTCGGTTGACCCACACCGTGCCGCACTCGAGGCGGCGCGCGAGCCGGGCACCGCGCTCGGCGTCGGCCGTCCAGACCGAGCCGCACAGGCCGTAGTGCGTCGCGTTGGCCTGCGCGAGCACGTCGTCCACGTCGTCGAAGGGCACCACGGGCAGCGCCGGTCCGAACTGCTCCTCGGTGACCAGCGCGGCGTCTGCGGGCACGTCGGCGACGATCGTCGGTGGATAGAAGAACCCCGGGCCCGCGAGCGGCGCTCCGCCCGCGGACACGCGCCCGCCGCGCCGCCGGGCGTCGTCGACCAGGCCCGCGACGCGCTCGAGCTGGGCGCGGCTACTCACCGGGCCGAGCTCGGTCCCCGGCTCGAGCGGGTCGCCGACGCGCGCCGCGCGCGCGAGCCCGGACAGCTCGGCGACGAGCGGCTCGTAGACGTCCCGGTGCGCGTAGATGCGCTTGATCGCCATGCAGATCTGACCCGAGTTGAGGAAGGCGCTCCAGAACAGGCTCGGGGCGACGGCGCCGACCTCGACGTCCGGCAGGACGATGGCCGGGTCGTTGCCGCCGAGCTCGAGCGTCAAGCGCTTCAAGTCGTCGGCGCCGGCATGCACGATTCGCTTGCCCGTCGCGATGCTGCCCGTGAACGCGACCTTGCGGACACCGGGATGCGCCGTGAGCCAGGCGCCCACCTGGTCGCTTCCGCCGAGCACGTTCACCGCCCCCGGCGGCACGACCTCGCGCAGCCGCGCCGCGAGCGCCAGCGACGACAGCGGCGTGAACGGCGACGGCTTCGCGACCACCGTGTTGCCGACCAGCAGCGCCGGCGCGAGCTTCATCGCGAGCGTCGCGAGCGGGTAGTTCCACGGCGTGATCGCGGCGGTCACGCCGAGCGGGCGGCGCTCGAGCGTGACCCTGCCCGCGGGACCCTCGCGCAGCACCTCGCAGGGAACCGTCTCGCCCGCGTAGAGGTCGAAGATCTGCGCCGCCGCGTGCGCCTCGGCCTCCGCCATCGCGAGCGGCTTGCCCTGCTCGAGCGCGACCAGCCGGCCGAGCTCCGCGGCCGCCGACCGCGTGACCTCCGCCATGCGGCGCAGCGTCTCGCGCCGCGCAGCGTCGTCGCCGCGCCACGGACCGCGGAACGCCGCCGTCGCGGCTGCCACGGCACGCTCGAGCTCCGCCCGCGTCGCCGACGGGCAGCGCGCGAAGGGCGCGCCGGTGGCGGGATTGACGACCGCGAAGTGGTCGCTCCCGGCGACGAGCTCGCCGTCGATCAGGTGTGCGAACGCGGCGTCCATGCGACGGTCCTCAGCTCCCGCGCGCGGCGCCCGCTCGGCCGCTCGCCGCCGGCGCCGGGCCACGCCCGGCGGCCAGGCGTCCCTCGAGGCGGTAGAAGCGCACCGAGGCATCCCACAGCACGGTCCGCAGGTCGTCGCCGGCGAGGCCGCTCTCGGCCGCCGCCTCGAGGAACTCGTCGACCGCGCCCGGGTACTCGGCGTCGGGATGCGGGAAGTCGCTCGCCCAGAGCACGCGCTGCGCGCCGACGCGCGCCGCCGTCCAGCCGACGAGCCGGTCCTCGGGATCGGAGCAGATCACGCACTGGCGCGCGAAGTACTCGGACGGGCTCAAGGACAGCTCCGCGCATTCCGAGGCGCGCATCCAGTCACGGTGCTGGTCGAGGCGCACGAGCCAGTACGGCAGCCACGCCGTACCCGACTCGAGCAGGGCGACCCGCATCGCGGGGTGGCGCTCGAGCGCGCCGTCGACGATCAGGCTCGCGAACGCCGCCATCTGCTCCATCGGGTGCGAGCAGAGGTGGCGCAGGGTGAAGCCGCGGAAGCGCTCCGCGCCGAGCGTCGGCCCACGCACGCCGAGACCCTCGTGCACGGCGAGCACGAGCCCGCGCTCCTCGAGCGTCGCGTAGAGCGGGTCGTACGCCCGGTCGCCGAGGTTGCGGCCGTAGAGGTGGTTGGGGCGCGCGAGCACGCCGACGAGCCCGAGGTCCGCCGCCCGGCGCGCCTCGCTCCCGGCGAGCGCCGGGTCGGCGAGCGGGACGAGACCGACGGCGAACAGCCGCCCCGGGTCGGTCGCGCAGTAGCCCGCGATCCAGTCGTTGTAGGCACGGCAGGCGCGCAAGGACGCGTCCGCGTCGAGCTCGGGCTGGAAGGGGACGAAGAGCCCCATCGACGGGTACAGCACGACGGCGTCGATGCCCTGCGCGTCCATGGCGCGCAGGTAGGACGGCGCGTCGAAGCCGTGCGCGAGCAGGTCCTCGATGCGGGACGCGTCGCCGCAGGGGATCATCGGCGTGTTCGGGGCCATGTCCATCACCGCGAGGCCGCCGTCGAACAGCCCCGCCGGCTCGACGACGTGCGCGTCGGCGTCGAGCACCAGCATGCGGTTCCGCATCGAGCTCTCCTCCTTCGCTAGCGCTCGCGGCGCGCCGCGAGCCCGCCGTCGAGCGCCAGCACCGTGCCGCTGACGTACGTCGAGCCGTCGCCGGCGAGGAACGCGATCGCGTCGCAGACGTCCTCCGCCGTGCCGAGCCGCCCGGCGGGCACGCGCGACGCGACGTGGCGCTTGACCGCCTCCGCGTCCCCCGAGCGCTCGGCCGTGCGCAGGAACAGCCCCGCCTCGCACGCCGACGGCGACACGACGTTGACCCGCACGCCGTCGGGGGCGTGCTCGATCGCCGCCTGCTTGCAGAGGTTGACCAGCGCGCCCTTCGACGCGCAGTACGCCGCGAAGCCGGGCTGCCCGATCGCGCCGAGCGTCGAGCCGAGCGCGATCACCGAGCCGCCGCCGCTGCGCGCGATCAGCGGGATGCCGTGCTTCATGCAGAGGAACGGCCCCTTCAGGTTGACGTCGAGGACTCGCTGCCAGTCGTCGTCGCCCGTGTCGCCGAGCCGTGCCATCACCTCGATCGCGGCGCTCAGAACGAGCACGTGCAGACCGCCCGCCGCCTCGGCCGCGCGCACCAGAGCCGCGACGTCCGCGGCACGCGTGACGTCGGCCGCCACCGCGCGCGCCGAGCCGCCTCCGGCCGCGATCGCCGCCGCCACGCGCTCCGCACCCGCCGCGTCGACGTCGGCCACGAGCACGTGGGCACCCTCGCGCGCGAGCCGAGCCGCGGCCGCCTCGCCGAGCCCAGACGCGCCGCCGGTGACGATCGCCACCCGCCCCGCGAGCGGTGTCGCGCTCATCGCAGCGCCGCCAGGCCGCCGTCGCACGGAACGACGGCGCCGCTGGTGTAGGCCGAGGCGTCGCTCGCGAGGAACAGGGCGACGCGCGCGATGTCCTCCGCGGTGCCGAGCCGCTTCAGGGGGACGTTCTCCATCAGCCCTCCGAGGAACCCGGCCGGGTCCGGCATCGCGTCCGCGACCTTGCGGAAACGCGGCGTGTCGATCGAGCCCGGCGCGATGACGTTCGCGCGGATACGCGGCGCGAGCTCCATCGCGAGCTGCCGCGTGAGCGCGACGAGCCCCGCCTTGGCGGCGCCGTACGCCGCGTAGCCCTCGGAGCCGATGAGCCCGAGGACCGAGGCGGTGTTGATGATGCTGCCGCCGCCCGCGCGCTCCATGTGCGGCGCCGCCGCCCGGCAGGCCCAGAAGATCGCCGACAGGTTGGTCGCGATGGTCAGGTCCCACTGCTCCTCGGTGCAGTCGACGAGCCGGCCGGACATCTGCACCGCGGCGTTGTTGTACAGCACGTCGAGGCGGCCGAAGCGCTCGACGGTCGCGGCGACCATGCGGTCGCAGTCCGCGCGCCGCGAGACGTCAGCGTGCACGGCGATCGCCTCGCTGCCTGCGGCGGCCACGAGCCCGACGGTCTCCTGCGCGCCGTCGTCGTTGAGGTCGACGACCGCGACCCGCGCCCCGTGCTCGGCGAACAGCACGGCCGCCTCGCGACCCTGTCCGGACGCGGCACCCGTGATCAGCGCAACGCGACCCGCGAGCGAGGTACCGGCGCCGCTCATGACTCCTCGACGATGATCGCGTCCTCGGGGCAGTTCGCCTGGCCGAGGCGCGCGAGCTTCTCGAGCTCGGGCGGGACCGTCTCGCGGAGGATGCGGCAGTGGCCGCGCTCGTCCTCGCCGAAGAGGCGCGGCGCGAGCTCGTAGCAGCGGCCGTGGCCGACACACCTCTCGGGGTCGACCCTGAGCTTCATCGCGCACCTCCCGATCGGCCGCTCGCCTGCCAGACGAGCGGCAGGTAGAGCACCTCGCGGATCCCCGGGCTGACGCGCGGCGTCTCGCCCGGCTTGATGGCGTAGTCCGGGATGCGCCGGTGCCATTCCTCGAGCGCGGCCCGCAGCTCCATGCGGGCGAGGTGCGAGCCGAGGCAGCGGTGCGGCCCCGCGCCGAACGCGAGGTGGCGGTTGCGCTCGCGCGCGAAGTCGACGCACTGCGCGTCGGGAAACTCCTCCGCGTCGAGGTTCGCCGCGCCGATCAGCAGGTTCACCAGCATGCCCTCGCGCAGCACGGCGTCGCCGACCGTGACCTCCTGCTTGACGACGCGCGGCACCAGCATGACCGGCGTCTCCCAGCGCAGGAGCTCCTCGACGGCCCCGGGGACGAGCGCCGGGTCCTCGACGATGCGCCGGCGCTGCTCGGGGTTGGCGGCGAGGTACGCCATGCTGCAGCCGAGCGTCGCCGTCACCGTGTCGAGGCCGCCGAGCAGGAACAGATAGCAGATGTCGAGGATCTCCGTGCGGCCGAGCTTGCGCCCGTCGAGCTCGACCTGCGTGAGGTAGGTCATGATGTCGTCGCGCGGCTCCGCACGGCGCTCGTCGATCAGCCGGTCGAAGTAGTCGTAGATGCGCTTGCCGGTCCTCAGCCGCCACTCGGTCGCCGCCTCCATGTCCATCGGCGGCACGGGCGGACGGATGATGCCGTTCTTGAGCTCGAGGAACAGCTCGAGCTCCTCCTGCGGCAGCCCCATGAGGGAGAGGAACGCCTGGCAGGGCAGCGGCACCGCGAAGTCCGCGTCGAACTCGCACTCGCCGCGGTCGATGATCCGGTCGATCAGCTCGTTCGCGTGGCGCCGGATCTCGGGCTCGAGCTCCTGGACGCGCTTGCGCGAGAACTGGGCGTCGAGGATCTTGCGGAAGCGCGTCTGCTGCGGCGGGTCGATCTGCTGCGGGATCATCGGCCGCTCGGTGCCGAGCAGCACCTTCATGTCCATCTCGGAGGAGAAGATCTCCGGGTGGCGCAGCGCCCACACCACGTCCTCGTAGCGCGACAGGATCGGCGTGTGCATCGCGATCGACTTCGCGACCCGCAGGTGCTCGAGCACGCGCGCGTTCACCGGCTGCGGGTGCGCCGTGTACTCGGGATCGATGATGTTCAGGACGCCCGTTTCCAGACAGGGGTTGTCGTCGTTCATGGATACCTCTCTCGACGGCGCACGCGAGCGCGTCATCGCTTGGCTCCGGCCCTCCGCGCGCGCGTCGCGCCCGGCGCCACCGCCGCCGGCCGGTTCACGTCCGCGCTCAGGATGCGGAAGACCGCCGTCATGCTGCGCGCGGTCTCCTCGGGCCGCGGATCGGGGAACAGATACGCGGACACCATGAGGCGCATCATCCAATCGGCGAGCTGCTCGGCGGTGACGACCTTGCGCCGCACGAGATCCGTCTGCCGCAGGAGCGGCACCAGCACGTCCGCGAACTCGCCCTTCAGCGATTCGAACTGCTCGCGCAGCCCGCGCAGCACGAGCGCCGGATCGGTCTGGATCAGGCGCTGCAGCGCGGGATGGTCGCGTACCTGACGGACCCCGTACTCGAGGGCGACCAGGATCCGCTCGGGGCCGGAGGGCGCGGCGGCGATCGCCGCCAGCATGCGTTGCTTGAACAGCATCGCCTCGCGCTTCGCGAGCGCGTCGAGCAGCGCGTCGCGGCTCGGGAAGTAGCGGTAGAGCGTGCCGCGCGAGATGGCGGCGCTCTCGCAGACGTCGCCCATCTCGAGCTTGGCGAGGCCGTGCAGGGCGACCGCGGCGGCCGCACCGTCCAGGATGCGCTCGAGCGTGGGCGAGGCCATCGAGACGGCTTTCACCCATGAGACAAAGCTTGTCAATATGTCTCACGCGGTGCCGGGCCCGACGGCACGTCGCCACGTCCGCCGGCGGCCGTCAGCCGCGCGCCTGCCCGCGCTCGGACGTCCGGCCTGCGGCCGTCGGGGCGGCGCGCTTCGGCCGCGCCGCCGCCTTGCGTTTCGCGGTCCCGCTGCCGAGGGCCGTCACCAGACGACGCACGACCTCGAGGGTGGCATCGACCTTCCCGGTCGTCAGGACGTGCAAGGTCGCTTCCGAGAACGCACCCGCGAGCACGCGCGCGAGCGCGCTCACGTCGAGCCGCTCGATCTCGCCGCGCCGCAGCCCCTGGCGCAGCAGGTCCTCGATCAGGCCGAGCGACGCCTCGTGCTCGGAGCGGCCGGCGACGTCCAGCGCGGGGACGGCCCAGAACTGGCGCAGGAAGAAGTGCGCCTCGGGCAGGCTCTGCAGCGCCCGCAGGTGCGCCTCGAAGGCGCGCTGCAGGTTCGTCGCCACCGACGCGCCGGGGTCGAGGACCTCGAGCGCCTCCGCCCTGAGGCGGGACCAGATCGCGTGGTGGAGGTCGCGCGCGATGTCCTCCTTGTCCTCGAAGTAGTAGTACAGCGCGCCCTTGGTGAGCCCGGCGCGCGCGGCGATGTCGTCGATCGACGTGCTCGCGTAGCCGCGCTCGCCGAACAGCGCGAGCGCCGCGGCGAGAATCCGCTCCTTGCTGTCACGAGGCTTCGGGTCGCGTCGAGCCACCTCCCCTTGCTGGCATTTCCGCGGCTCCTTCGCCAGGCGCCGTCGGTCGCCGTCGGCGCCGCCGCTGCCACGTTTCCGCGCTTGACATACTTTTCGTCTGGGATCTATACGCCTCGTATGAAGCTTCCTTGCGCCGCCGTCCAGGCTCGTCGTCGCCCGCGAAGCGGCATGGGTCCGCGGGCGCGCGGGCCGCGTCAGGTTGCGCTCGCGGTGCTGGCCGCGGCCTTCCTCGCCGTCGAGCCGGCGGCGGCCGGCGGTCCGGACCTCGAGCTCGACGTCGACAAGATGGCGTCCACCGCGCGGATCGACACGGGCATCTTCCACCCGCCCGTGCCGGGCAACGAGCTCGACGCCGAGATCCCCCTCACGGGCACGTGCGTGCTGCATCGCGACGAGCGCTGTGCCGGAGGGCCCGGGATCCGCAAGCTGCTGCGCTTCGAGGTCCGCATCCACAACCGGGGCGACGAGGACCTGATCCTGGGCAACCCCGAGGACCATCTCGCGCTCTACAAGTACAGCGCGTGCCACCACCACTACCACTTCAAGTCGGCCGCGCAGTACCTGCTGCTGGACGAGAGCGGCTCGATCGTCGTGCGGGGGCGCAAGCAGGGCTTCTGCCTGCGCGACAACCTGCCGAGCGGGCCGGACTCGCCGCCGACCATCAAGTACCCCGAGTGCGAGTTCCAGGGGCTGCAGGTCGGCTGGGCGGACATCTATCCGGCGGAGCTCGACTGCCAGTGGATCGACATCACGGACGTCCCGCCAGGCGACTACCTGCTGTACGTGGCGTGGAATCCGGCGCAGCTCCTCCCCGAGACGCGCTTCGACAACAACGTCGGCGCCGTGCCGGTCACCGTTCCGCCCGACGACACCGACCCGCCGGTGGTCGCCGCGGTCGAGCACCCGAGCGCCCGGTCGCTCGCGCGGGGCGGCAGGCCGCTCGAGGTGCGCTGGTCGGCGCGCGACGACGTCGGCGTGGTGACGCAGGAGGTGTGGCTGTCGACGGACGACGGCCGGACCTTCCGGCAGGTCGTCGGCGACCTGCCCGGCGACCGCTCGAGCTTCGCCTTCGTCGTGCCGCCCCACGTCTCGACGCCGAGGGCGCGGATCAAGGTGGTCGCGCGCGACGCGTCCGCGCAGAAGGGCGAGCTCACCTCGGCCAGGTTCCGCATCGTGCCCGCCGAGCTCGCGCTGCCGCGGCTCGCGCGCTAGGAGCCGCGCGGGGCTCGGAAACGAGACCGCGGCGCCGTCACCCGAGCGGCGCTCACGCGCTCACGACCTGCTGTGGCCGGTGCACGTAGAGCAGCTCCGCGGGCAACCCCCGGCCGGCCTCGACGCGCGCAGGCGGCGGCCCGATCGCGTAGCGCACCGGCTGCCGGTGGTCGCGCAGCAGGCGCTCGACGCTGTACACGCCGCCGAACTTCCACAGCATGCGGAAGAAGTTCGTCTGCCCGCGCAGCAGCAGGCGCGTCGTGATCCCGAGGACGTCGTACGCCGCGCGCCAGCCGAGGTGCTTGCGGGCCAGCACCTGCTGCGTCGCGACGAACTCGGCGTAGAACTCCTCGAGCGGCAAGGTGGTGGGCAGGACCGCGTGCTGGACGTCGAACAGCCGGTAGTCGCGCGTCGTCAGCGCGCGCAGGTCGGTGTGCCAGATCTCCGTGCCCGGATACGGCGTCGCGACCGTCATGTGGACGATCTCCGGCACCTCGAGCGCCCACTGCCGGACGATCTCGAAGCGGCGGCGGTCCCAGCTCGGGTCGGCGATGATGTTCACCGCGACGACGAGCCCGAGCTCGCGCGCGACGTGCAAGGCGCGCTCGTTGTCGTTCATCGCGACGCGCTTGCGGAAGCGCTTCAAGCCGTCCTCGTCGATCGCCTCGATGCCGAGGAACATGTAGCGCAGCCCGAGGCGCGTCCAGCGCGCGAACACCTCGCGATTGCGGAGCAGGACGTCGGCACGGGTCTCGAGGTAGTAGCGCTTGCGGACGCCGCGCCGCTCGACCTCGTCCGCGATCGCCATGCCGTGCTCGGGCCGGATGAAGGCCACGTCGTCGACGATGAACACGTTCGGCTCGCGGATGCTCGCCAGGTCCTCGCCCGCAGCCTCGGGGGCGAACTTGCGGTAGCTGCGGCCGTAGAACGTCCAGGCGCTGCAGAAGTTGCAGTCCCACGGGCAGCCGCGCGTGAGCTCGATCGACGCGCACGGGTCGAGCTCGCCGATGAAGTACTTCCTGCGCCGGCGCAGCGCGCCGCGCAGCGGCACGTGCTTCTCGGGACGCGGGACGAGAAGCGGCTCGGGGCCGCGTCCCGCGGGCGTGACCACGCCGGGAATCGCGCGCAGGTCGCCGCCGCTCGCGAACGTCTCGACCACCTGCGGCGCGACCGCCTCGCCCTCGCCGCGCACCACGCAATCGAGCGCGCCCCGCGCGTGCGCCAGCATCTCCTCGGCGACGAACGACGCGCTGTGCCCGCCGGCGAACACGCACGCGTCGGGCAGCAGCGACCTGGCCTCGACGGCGAGGTCGATCACCTCCGGCACGTTGGCGAGGTAGTTCACGGAGAAGGCCACCGCGTCCGGCCTGAAGGCGCGCAGCTCCTCGCGCAGCTCCGCGTGCGAGAAGGTCTGCAGGTCGACGACGCGAACGTCGCAGCCGGCGCTCGCGAGCGCTCTCGCGACGCACTCGAGACCGAGCGGCTCGAGCCGCAGGTAGATCTCCGAGAACAGCAGCGGGCTCGGATGAACCAGCAGCACCTTCGTTGCCATCGCTCGCCTCCACGAAATGGCGTGGTTGCTCTGCTACGTCCGGCGGACGTCCGTCAAGGCCGTCGGTGCAGCGCGAAAGCTGCATTGACGGGTGGCACCGCGTCGCGGGAGAGACGCCCAATGCACACTCGCATCCTCTGGACGCTCGTCATGCTCAGCCTGTGCGGCGGCTGCACCAGCGTCAAGCGCTTCGGCTACGAGGGCTTCGGGCGCGACGACTGGCAGCAGCCGGCGCGGGTCGTCGAGACGCTGCGCATCGAGCCCGGCGACCGGGTCGCGGACCTGGGCGCCGGGGGCGGCTACTTCACCTTTCGCCTCGCCGACGCGGTCGGCCCCGACGGCGTGGTCTACGGGGTGGACGTCGATCCGGGCATGATCGCCTACCTGCGCGACCGCGCCGCCGACGAGGGGTACGCGAACGTGCAGGTGGTCGAGGCGGCCTCCGACGATGCACGGCTGCCCGCCGGGGCGATCGACCTGCTGTTCACGTGCAACACCTACCACCACATCCCGGACCAGCAGGCGTACTTCGCCCGCGCCAAGCAGGCGCTCGCGCCCGGCGGTCGCGTCGCCATCGTCGAGTACCGCGACGAAGGCTTCTTCGCGACGCTGTTCGGCCATGCCACCGGCGAGGAGGCGATCGAGCGCGACATGGAGGCGGCGGGCTACCGCCTCGAGGGCCGGTACGACTTCCTCGACCGGCAGAGCTTCCTGGTGTTCGTCCCGGCCGCCTGAGCAGCGCGCGCCGGCCCGAGGCGAGGCGCGTCGCTCCCCGAGCGCGACACGAGGACGCCTCAGCCGCGCACGGCGGACGCGAACGCCTCGAGCTCGCGCGGCACGTCGGGGCCCGCCGGCTGGTAGGCGATCTCCGTCGCGCCCATCGACTCGAGCAGCGCGATGCGCTCCTGCCAGCCGGCGCGCGTCAGCGCGAGGCCGTTCGCCGCGAGCAGCTCGCCGGTGACGAACGGCCGGTCGCGCTCGTTGATCGCGATCAGGTGGCGGTCGTGCAGCGCGAGGTGGCGCACGCGTGCCGGCACGTCGGCGTAGGCGGCGGCCCACTCGCGGCCGTTCGGCAGCATGTCGAGGCGGTCGTTCTCGAGCGCGAAGTGGAACAGCACCGGTGCCGCGTGGCCGGCTGCGGCGAGCGCGCGCGGCGAGCCCGGGTCCTCGCCGTCCTCGAGCACGGTGCCGAAGGTCAGCACCACGCTCCAGCCGAAGCCCGCGATGGGCATCGGCGCGCCGAACACGCCGTCCGCGAGCTCGTGCGCCGCGGCGATGCCCTTCGGGCCCGCCGCGGCGACGACGAACGGCACCTCGATCGGGCGGCGCGGCGCGTAGCCGTCGGGGTGGATCATGTGCAGCACGCCGCCCTCCCACTCGACCTGCTCGCCGCGCAGCAGCGCGCGCAGCGCCGTCACGTAGGAGCGTACGTACGCCCACTTGAGCGGACGCTGGCCCATGGTCAGGCGGCCCGTGAAGCCGGAGCCGATGCCGACCACGACGCGCTCGCGCCCGGCGAGCGAGACCAGCGTCGCGATCGCCGACGCGGTGACCATGGGATGGCGCAGGCTCGGGATCAGCACGCCGGTGCCGAGCCCGATCCGCGACGTGCGCTCGGCGGCGCGGCAGAGCTGCACCCAGACGTCGGGGTAGAGCGCCGGCGAGTCGTAGAACCAGGCGCGCGCGTAGCCGAGCTCCTCGGCGATGCGCGCGTGCTCGTGGCTCTCGCTCGAGGTCGCGAACGCGCACGACAGCGTGATCGACATGCGGCTTCCTCCTGCCCGGGGCGGCGCGGCGCTCAGCGCTGCGCGAGCTGCCAGGCGGCGTCGGCGAGGCTGCGCGCGAGCCGGCCCACCATCTCGGCATTGGCCGAGCTCGCGCTGCCGATCCTCGCGCGCATGGCGATGCCCTGCGCGATCGCCGCCATGCGGAACAGCGCGAACACGACGTAGAACTCGAGGTTCTCGACGCGCTCGCGTCCGGTGCGCCGGCAGTACGCGGCGACGTACTCCTCGACGCTCGGGATGCCGAGCGCGTCCAGGTCCTGGTCCGCGAGGCGGGCCCCGTGGCCCGGCGGCGTGTAGTACCCCATGACGTTGTAGCCGAGGTCGGCGAGCGGGTGGCCGAGCGTCGAGAGCTCCCAGTCGAGCACCGCGAGCACGCGCGGCTCGGTCGGGTGCAGCACCATGTTCTCGAGGCGGAAGTCGCCGTGCGCGATGCGGGTCTCGTCGCCCGGCGGGATGCTCCTCGGCAGCCACTCGACGAGGCGGTCGAAGGACTCGATCTCCTCGGTCTTCGAGGCCTCGTACTGCTTGATCCAGCGCGCGATCTGGCGCTGGAAGTAGTTGCCCGGCTTGCCGAAGTCCGAGAGCCCGATCGCGAAGGGATCGATCAGGTGCAGGCGCGCCAGGGTCTCGTTCATCGCGTCGTAGATCGCGCGCCGCTCCGCGGGCTCCATGCCGGGCAGCAGCGGGTCGCGCAGGATGCGGCCGGGCACCCACTCCATGACGTAGAACGTCTGCCCGATCACCGACGTGTCCTCGCACAGCAGGTGGACCCGCGGCACAGGAAAGCCGACGCTCGCGAGCGCGCGCTGTACGCGGAACTCGCGGTCGACCGCGTGCGCCGACGGCAGGAGCTGTCCGGGCGGCTTCTTGCGCAGCACGAGGCTGCGCTCGCCCTCCGTCAAGAAGAACGTCGGATTCGACTGGCCGCCGGCGAACTGCTGCACGCGGAGCGGCCCGCGCCAGCCCTCGAGCTGGCGCTCGAGCCAGCGCGCGAGCGCCTGCTCGTCGAAGCGGTGGCGGTCGGCGACCGGGCCGACGTCCTGCGGCTGTACGTTCTGCGTCACGGCGCGCAGGCTACGGGCGCGCGGTCCGGCGGTCAACGCGAGCGCTCGGCGCGCGGAGCATTTGCTTCCGCGTGCATTGCCGTCGCGACCGTCGCGTCGCGATCTTCCCAACGATGCAGGCCGGCGCTACCATCGGCCCTCGATGGCCCTGCAGCACGAGTCGTTGCCGGTGGGGCTCACGCAGCAGCAGGTCCGCGCCTGGCTCGACGAGCGCCCGCCGGACGACCTCGGGCACTACGAGCTGCTGGGCGGGCGCGTCGTCGTGAGCCCGCCGGCGGGCTGGCCGCACGCCAGGATCGGATCCCGGGTGGTGAAGCTGCTCGCAAATTACGTCGACAGCCGCCGCCTCGGCGAGGTCCTCGACTCGAGCGCCGGCTTCGACCTGCCGTCGGGCGACACGCTCGAGCCCGACGCCTCGTTCGTCTCGCACGCGCGCTGGGCGGCCGCCCCGACGCCGGCCTACGGCGAGTTCCTGAAGGTCGTGCCGGACCTCGTCGTCGAGACCCTGTCCCGCTCGACGCGCAAGCGCGACCTCGGCGAGAAGAAGGACGTCTACGCGAGGAACGGCGTCGACGAGTACTGGGTCATCGACCCCGTCGCCGGCTCGGTCACGGTGTTCTCGCGGATGGGCGACGCGTTCGATGCCGGGGTCGCCTGCACGACGGGGCGCATCGCGTCACGCCTCTTCCCCGACCTCGACGCGACCGTCGAGCAGATCCTCGACCGCTGACGCGCCGCCCGAGAGACGCGGCGCCGGAGGGAACGCCCATGGACCTCGGCCCCGGCTCGCTCGCAGGCCTCGCCCGCATGCGCGACTACACGAGCCGCCGCATCTCGTCGTGAGACCGCGGCGGCGGCAACCGCGACTTCGTCCTGATCCCGCCCGGCGAGCGCGTCCGCCTGGGCGAGGCCGAGGGTGCGGGCATCGTCAAGCACATCTGGATGACCATGATGTCGCTGCCGGCGGAGGAGCACGAGCTGCGCCGCACGGTGCTGCGGATGTTCTGGGACGGCAGCACGCGGCCGAGCGTCGAGGTGCCGCTCGGCGACTTCTTCGGCATCGGCTTCGGGCTCAGGCGCAACTTCACCTCTCTCCCGCTGCAGATGAGCCCCGAGGACGGGCGGGGCTTCAACTGCTGGTTCCCGATGCCGTTCTCTGACGGTGCCGTGCTCGAGGTCGAGAACCAAGGAGATCAGGCGCGCGTCTTCTACTTCCACCTGGACTACGAGGAGCACCGCTCGATCGACGCCGACCTCGGCCGTTTCCACGCCTGGTGGAACCGCGTGCCGCGCACCGCCGGCACGGCGCAGGAGCGCGGCTACACGCGGGCCGACTACGGCTACACCGCCGAGCGCCCGTCCGGGCCGGGGCTCGCGCTCGCCGGGCCGTGGCAGCGGTCGAACCTCGACGGCGCGCGCAACTACGTGATCCTCGACGTGCGCGCGACGGGCACTACGTCGGCTGCAACCTGAACGTCGACGTCTTCGAGCGCCAGGTGAACGACTGGTACGGCGAGGGCGACGACATGATCTTCGTCGACGACGAGCCCTGGCCGCCGCGCCTGCACGGCACCGGCACCGAGGACTACTTCGGCACCGCGTTCTGCCCGAAGCAGGAGTTCAGCGCGCCCTACCACGGCCTCACCGTGTACAGCGGCACCGAGGACTGGCCGTGGCGCGGCAAGAGCTCGATGTACCGCTTCCACGTCGAGGACCCGATCCGCTTCACGCGCGCGGTCCGCGTGACGATCGAGAGCGGGCACGACAACGCGCTCGCCAACGACTACTCGAGCACCGCGTACTGGTACGAGCGCGGCGTCAACCGGGACCTGCCGCCGCTGCCCGGCGTCGCGGCCCGGCTGCCGCGCTAGGAGCCGCGCGCCAACCCTCGCCGCCCGCGGCCGTCCGCGACGCGTAACCAGCGCCCGCGCCCGGCGTCGAACGGCGGATGCGCAACGCGGGAGGGACCATGCATCGAACGCATCCGCTCGTCGCCGCGATCGCGGCCGTCCTCGTGCTCGGCGCCACGGACGCCCGCGCGGCGGACCTCGACGTGGCACCGGGAGGCTCGATCCAGGCCGCCATCGCGGCGGCCGCCGACGGTGACGTCGTACGCGTCGCCGCCGGGACCTACCTCGAGGACCTCGACTTCCTCGGCAAGGCGATCGCGGTGGTCGGCGCCGGCGCCGCGTCGACGGTGGTGCAAGGCACCGGCACGGGCCCGGTGGTGACCTTCGCGCGCGGCGAGGGACCGGCGAGCGTGCTCGACGGGGTCACGGTGACCGGCGGCCGCGCGCCCCGCGGCGGCGGAATACTGGTCCGGGCCGCGAGCCCGACGATCGTGCGGACCACGCTCACCGGCAACCGCGCCGACTTCCAGGGCAGCGCGATCTACCTCGAGGATTCGTCCGCGGAGCTGCGCAACGACCTGATCGTCGCGAACCGCGCGACCTTCCCCGACGCCGGCGACCCGCACGGCGTCGAGGTGGTGCGCGGCGCGCCGCGTCTTCTGAACAACACGATCGCCGACGGCGACTCGAACGGCATCATCTTTCGCGGCTCGGACGGCGCCGTCGTGTCGGGCAACGTCATCGCCTTCAACGGCTCGGCGCGCGGCGGTGCGCGCGGCCGTGGCATCTGCGACTTCGGACGGAGCACGGTGATCCGGCACAACCTGTTCTTCTCGAATCGCCGCGGCGCCCTGCTCGTCGATCGCGACTACGCGCGCATCGAGCGCGCCGAGCGCGCCATCGACGACCCGCGCGTGGCGGACAACCGCAGCGGCTCGCCGCGCTTCGTCGACCGCCGCCGCGGCGACTACCGCCTGCGACGCGGCAGCCGCGCGATCGACCTCGGCGACCCGTCACCCGAGCTCGCCGACCTCGACGGCACGCGCAACGACGCGGGCCACCTGGGCGGCCCGCTCGCGGCGCCGTGAGCGCCGGTCACGCGAAGCGCGGCAGGATCTCGCGCCCGAACAGCTCGACCTGCTCGAGCAGCTCGCCGGCCGGCGCGACCGGGAAGAGCACGAACTTCGTGCAGCCGGCCGCGACGTAGTGCCCGAGGCGCGCGACCACGTCCTCGACCGTGCCGATCGCCGAGCGCTCGGCGAGCGCCTGCTGCGGCACCTTGCGGCCGGCGAGGAAGCGCTCGACCGCCGCGCGCGCCGCGTCCGCGTCGCGGCTCACGTGCGTCAAGAGCAGGACGCCGGCCTCGCCCGGCTCGATCGTGCGCCCGCAGTCGGCTGCGTACGAGAAGAGCTTCTGCATCCCGGCGGCGAACTCCTCCGCGGTGATGAACGACGGCAGCCAGCCGTCGCCGTAGCGGGCGACGCGCTTCAGCGCGAGATCGCTGTTGCCGCCGATCCACACGTCGAGCGGGCCGCCGACGGGGCGCGGCTCCAGGGTCACGTCGTCGAAGCGGTAGAAGCGCCCGTGGTGCGTGACGTTGCTCTCGCTCCACAGCTTGCGCATCACCTCGACGCCCTCGCGCATGCGCGCGCCGCGCTCGCTCTCGGGGATGCCGGACACGAGGCAGTCCCGTGGGTCGGCGCCGATGCCGACCGCCATGATGACGCGCCGCCGGCCGCCGCTCAGGTGGTCGAGCGTCGCGTAGGTCTTCGCGACCTGGATCGGGTCGCGCGCCGGCAGGGACAGCACGCTCGGCCCCATCTTGACGCGCTTCGTGCGCGCCGCGAACAGCGCCATCAGGCAGGCGACGTCGAGGCTCGGCTGGCGCGACACGATGTGGTCCGACGGCCAGATCGAGTCGATGCCGAGCTCCTCGACGCGCTCGGCGAACGCGCAGATCTCGTCCGCGCCGGGGACACCGGCGCGGCTCACGCTGAAGCCGATGCCGATCTTGATCTTGCCCACGCGAGCGCCCGCCGCCTCAGCGCCGCGCGCCGCGCGCGACCGTCCGCTCGGCGACGCGCTTCAGCTTGCGCAGCGCGAGCGCCACGGTGCTCGGCTCCGCGTCGGCGCCGCCCTGCGCCTCGACCCGCGCGCGCAGCGTCGGCTGCGCGTAGTCGATCGCCCGGCCGTAGAGGTACTCGAGCTTGCGGTCTCGCCGCGCGAGCAGCCGCTCGAGCTCGCCGACGTCGTCGGCGCTGAGCGTGTGGCCGGCGCGGATGTGCTCGGGGAGCGGGCGGTCGGTGTAGATCGTGATGTCGTGCGGGATCAGCGGCACCGGCGGCCGCTCGCGCGTGTAGAGGTACATCGCGAACGAGCGGCGCGAGAGCCTGCACCGCTCGGGCGGCAGCTCGATGCGCCGGAAGCCGTGCCACGAGCGGTCGCTGGTCTCGAAGATGACGCAGCGGTTCAGGAGCGGCGAGACCGTCTTCACCTCGTCGAGCGCCGGGTGCAGCCACGGGTTGGTGTGCAGCTCGAGCGCGCCGCCCCAGGCCTCGTCCCACTCGTCGTTCAGGTAGAGCAGGAGGTTCAGCCGGCGGTGCAGCTTGGTCTCCGGGTGCAGGTTGAAGTCGACGTGCGGGTCGAGCTCCATGCCCTGCAGGTTCTCGTGCGTGCCGCCGCCGAAGTAGTGCGGATCGAACAGCAGGTTCGGGATGCCGGAGATGCGGCTCAGCAGGCCGAGGAAGCCGGGCGAGCGCAGGCCGCGGTCGAGCATCGCGTAGGCCGCGCCGAGGCGCGACACGTCCTCGCGCCAGGCCTTGCCGAGCTCGCCCCACTCGTTGCGGAAGCGCTCGGCGTCGTAGGCCGGGAACTCGTCCGCGAGCCGCCGGCAGAGCGCCTGATCGAGGAAGCCGTCGATGACGACGTGCGGGAAGGGCTTCGCCGCGCGGAACTCGCGCCGCAGCTCGTCCGCGGCGGCGTGGACCCGGGGATCGACGATCGACGGGGCGCCGGCTGTCATGGCGCCGTCCTTAGCAGAGCGCGCCCGCCGCGCTATCCGAGCACGTCCGCGACGCGGTCGAGCTCGGTCGGGTCGGACGTGGTCGGCACGAGGATCAGCTCGTCGGCGCCGAGGTCGCGGATCCGCGCGACGACGCCCCGCAGCGCGGCCGGCGAGACCGTGGTGCAGAGCTTCGCCATGCTCGCCGCCGCCTCGGCGCCGAAGAAGCCGAGGTAGCGCTTCACGTAGGCGTCCATCTGCTCGCGCGCGCCATCGCCGAGCGCGAACCAGCAGCTCGTCACGAGGCGCGGGGCTGCCGTCCGTCCGGCGTCGCGCCAGGCGGTGCGCGCGACCTCGAAGGCCTGGGCCACCTCGGCCGGGTCGGGCGCGAAGCTGAAGCCGCACAGCCCGTCGGCGAAGCGCGCGGCGCGCCGGATCGAGCTCGCGACCAGCGAGCCGGCGAGGATCTCGGGGCCGCCGGGCTGGCGGGGCGCGGGTCCGATCGGCGCGACGCCGTCGAGCACGCGCTCGCCGCGCCACGCGCGCCGCATGAGGCCGACCTGCTCCTCCATGCGCTGCGCGCGACGCTCGAACGAGGCGCCCGCCGCGCGGTAGTCCTCCTCGCGCCCGCCGACGCCGACGCCGACGGTGACGCGGCCCCCGGACAGCACGTCGAGAGTAGCGAGCTGCTTCGCCATCGGCAGCGTGCGGTGCAGCGGCAGCACGACCACCGTGAAGACGATCCGCACGCGCTCCGTCACGGCCGCCGCGGCCGACAGCGTCACCATCATCTCCTGGTTCGGGAACGCCAGGCGCTCGCCCGCCGCGATCGACGAGTACGGGCCGCGGTCGATGCGGCGCATCCACTCGAGCAGCAGCGCGCGGCTCAGCTCGGGCACCATGGTCGGGAGGGTCATTCCGATCTTCATCGTCCAACGGTCCTAGCGTGCGCGGTGCGAGCGCGGCAATTCTCCACGATGATCGAACGGCCCTCGGCCCGGCTGCGCGCTGCCGCTAGACTGCGCGCCTTGCCATGGACGCCGCCGCCGCCATGACGCGCCTGCGCCGCATGCCTCGTCGGCTGCCGGGCGTGAGCGAGGAGCTGCCGCCGCTGCTGCGCCTCGCGGGTCCGGTCGTCGTCGCCGAGCTGGGCGGCATGTCGATGGGCCTGGTCGACACGATGATGCTCGGCCGCGTGAGCGCGGAGGCGATCGGCGCCGGGTCGGTCGGGGCGAACCTGTTCCACTTCGTCGCGGTCGCGGGCGTCGGCATCCTCCTCGGGCTCGACTTCCTGGTCGCCCACGCCTTCGGCGGCGGCCGGCTCCGGGAGGCGCACCGCTCGCTCGTGCAGAGCCTCTGGCTCTGCGTCGCGCTCGCCGCGCTGCTCACCGGCGTCCTGTGGCTCGCGCACGCCAACCTGCACCGGCTCGGCATCGAGCCGGCCGTGCTGCCCGGTGCGCGCGCCTACCTGCGCATCGTGGCGTTCAGCATGCTGCCCTTCCTGTGGTTCGTCGCGCTGCGCCGCTACCTGCAGGCGATCGGCCTCGTGCGGGCCGCGACCTTCGCGTTGATCAGCGCCAACCTGGTGAACGCGGCGGTCAACTGGGTGCTGATCTTCGGCCATCTCGGCGCACCCGCGCTCGGCATCGAGGGCGCCGCCTGGGCGACGACCCTGTCGCGCGTCTACATGCTCGCCGTCCTGGTCGCGTCCACCGTCTGGTACGCGCGCCGTCACGACCGCGCGCTCTTCCGCACGTCGCTGCGGCCCGACCTCGCGCTGCTGCGCCGCATCTGCGCGCTCGGCCTGCCGGCGTCGGCGCAGGTGATGCTCGAGGGCGGCGTCTTCACCGCGGCGACCCTGCTCGCAGCCGGCCTCGACCCGCTGTCGCTCGCGGCACACCAGATCGCGCTCGGCGCCGCCGCCTTCTCGTTCATGGTCCCGCTCGGGGTCGCCTCGGCCGGGGCCGTACGCGTCGGGCAGGAGCTGGGCGCAGGGCGCGTCGCCGCCGCG
>JBFMAS010000487.1:0-6666 GCA_040755575.1 Thermodesulfobacteriota bacterium | reverse complement strand
ACCGGCATCCTACCCGCGAGCGACCGGCGACCGGAGCGGAGCGGGCAGACTGCGCGCTCCGCGGGCACGCCGCGCAGGCCCTCGCGTCACTTCTCGAGCTCGTCCCGGATCAAGTACAGCTTCTGCCGCACCTCGTTGACGTACGCGTCGAGGTTGCGCCGCTGGTTCGCGAGCGGTCCGCTGTCGCGGCCGTTGAAGACGTAGATCGGCTTGATCACGGCGCAGCGCGCGAGCGGGGCGTGGATCTCGTCGAACATCGTCTTGAGCCCCGCGCGGGCGGACAGCTCCGCGCGGTACTCGATCTCGACCGCCGGCAGCATCTTGGCGATCACGTGGCAGTAGCCCGTCGCGCGGTAGAAGACGTCGTCGACCGCGAACCACCCGACCTGCGTGCCGTAGAGCTCCGCGTGCGCGTCGCCGAGCAGATCGGTCCAGGTGCCGAGCAGGTTGCGCAGCTCGGTGTTGCGCGTGTTGACCGGGCGGCTGCGGCCGTCGCGCAGGCCGGCGACGTACGCGTCGAGGCGCTCGACCGCCTCCCGGTAGCGGCTCTCCGCCGACGGGAACGCCCACTTGTACGGGTCGTTGCGCAAAAGGTTGTCGGCCTCGACCAGGTTCCGGTCGTAGACGTCGTTCGACACCTTGGTCAGGTCGTCCTTGAAGACGCGCGTGGTCTCGCGCAGCGCCTGCAGGATGCCGAGCTGGCGGTTCGCGTTGTTGTCCGCCGTCACGCTCGGCCCCCAGATCACGAGGTCGTTCGGCCGCCAGCCGGTGGTGCCCTCGAGCTCGTGCTCCATGACGCGCGCCGCGGCGCTGCCGAAGTTCATCCCCGGGACGTAGCCCGGGTCGTTCGGGATCGGCGCGATGTCGAGGCGGTTGTGCGCCTTCTGTCCGAAGTGCAGGACGAGCGGCAGCAGGAGCAGCAGGGCGAGCGCCAGGACGCCGGCCAGGGGAAGCAGCTTGCGCATGCTCCCTTCTACCCGAATTTCTCCTGACGGCGAGCGCCGCCCAGGGTCACGGGTACGCCGACTCGAGCCGCTGCGTGATCTGCGCCGTCGCGGAGTTCATCGCCGCGCGGTTCGCCTGGCCGAGCGCGCTCGCGGCGAACGCGTTGCTCGCCTTGCCGAAGCCGAACAGCGAGAAGCCGTTCGCGGCCGACTCCGAGGTGAAGCTGCCGTTCGCGACCACGCTGCCGACGAGGCGGCCGTTCGTCGGGTCGACGATCTTGAGGTCCATGGCGACGGAGCCGGTGCGGCGCGCGACCGTGCTCTGGTAGCCCGGGTTGGCGAGCGCGAGACCCGCGCCGGTGTAGGTGGCGGGCGAGTTGCCGGCGACCGCGCCGCCGATCGCGAGCGCCGCGCCGAGCGCGCCCAGCGAGCCGCCGGTCGTCGAGCCGGTCGCGTCCGCGATCTCGTTGAACTCGGTCACCACGCCGCGCACGACGAACGGTCCGACCTCGTTCGCCTTGCGGTCGACGAGCTTCGCCGGGCTGGCGCGGTGCTGCTGATAGTAGTCCCAGTCGATGATCCGGACGTTGCCGGCGTTCGACAGCGCGGTGGTGAGCTGCGCCGCGACGCCGGGACCGATGTTGCCCGAGATGCCCTGCGGGCTCGGGTTGTACGCCTGCGCCTCGGGCCCCGTCGGCAGCAGCCCCCAGCCCCACGGCCCGAAGCCGTAGCGCACGACGCCCGGCGTCTGGGGCGGCGGACCGCTCGGGATGCCGTCGGCCGCGATGGTGAAGGGCTCGACGGTCAGCACGTAGTACGGGTAGTTCGGGTTGTAGGGGATGCGCACGACGTCGACCTGCGTCGCGACGGGCGCCTGGTCGGTGGCGCGCACCGACTGCTGGTTCACGGTGGCAGGCGCGCACGCGCTCACGAGCAGCGCACACGCCAGGGACAGAAGCTTCCGCATCGACTCTCGACCTCCACGGGCGAGCGGCGCGCGCCGCTCGGTGCGCCGCCTACTATCGACGATCGCCGCACGATGCTCAAATGCGCGACGCGGCTCGCGCCCGGTTGACCCGAGGCGAAGCCGCCCATTAAGAGGCATGACGTTCCGTGCGCCGCGCTCCGCGGCGCGCTTCGAACCAACCGCAGGAGAGTCAGGTGGCGAAAATGCTCGAAGGCCGCGTCGCGGTCGTGACCGGCGCGGGCCGCGGGATCGGCCGCGGCATCGCACTCCTCATGGCGCGCGAGGGAGCGCGCGTGGTGGTGAACGACTACGGCGTCAAGGGCGACGGCACCGAGCCGTCGAGCGAGCCGGCGAACGAGGTGGTCGCGGAGATCACCAGGGCGGGCGGCGAGGCGGTCGCCGTCGCCGACACGGTCGCGAGCATGGAGGGCGGCGCACGCATCGTCGGTACCGCGCTCGACAAGTGGGGGCGCGTCGACATCGTCGTCACCTGCGCCGGCATCCTGCGCGACCGGATGATCTTCAACATGAGCGAGGAGGAGTTCGATGCGGTCATCGCGACGCACCTGAAGGGCACCTTCAGCGTCGTCCGCGCCGCCGTCGGCCCGATGCGCGAGCGCGGCTACGGCCGCATCCTTACCTTCACCTCGGGCGCGGGGCTGTTCGGCAACCCCGGCCAGTCGAACTACGGCTCGGCGAAGAGCGGCATCGCGGGCTTCACCAAGGTGGTCGCGCGCGACCTCGGCAAGTACGGGATCACGTGCAACTCGATCTCGCCCGTCGCGGGCACGCGCATGACGCTCACCGACGCGTACTTCAAGGCGCGCGAGGTGCGGAAGGCGCAGGGCATCGTGCGCGAGGAGCGCGGCGTCGCGTCGATCGAGAACCTGAGCCCGGACGACGTGGCGCCGCTGGTGGTCTTCCTCGCGAGCGAGCAGGCGTCGAGCGTCAACGGGCAGATCTTCCTCTGCACGGGCCCGTCCTACGCGCTGGTCTCCTACCCGCGCCCCGTGACGACGATCTTCAAGGACTCGCGCTGGACGGTGGACGAGCTGATCGACACCGTGCCCGACACGCTGATGGCCGGCGTCGCCAACCCCGCACCGCCGCGCGAGGAAAAGCCGATGGACAAGCCGAGCGCCTGACCCGCAAGAGGAGAAGGAACGAGACATGGCCACGAAGCATCTGCAGGGGAAGGTCGCGATCGTCACCGGCGCGGGGCGGGGCATCGGGCGCGGCATCGCGCTGCTGCTCGCCGAGCAGGGGGCGTCGGTCGTCGTCAACGACCTCGGCTGCTCGGTCGACGGCGCGGGGCAGGAGACGCAGGCGGCCGACGAGGTCGTTCGCGAGATCCGGCAGGCCGGCGGCAAGGGCGCTCCGAGCTACGACTCGGTCGCGGAGTTCGCGTCCGCAGGGAAGATCGTCCAGACGGCGCTCGAGACGTTCGGACGCCTCGACGTCCTGGTCAACGTCGCCGGCATCCTGCGCGACCGGATGATCTTCAACATGAGCGAGGCCGAGTGGGACGCGGTCGTCGCGACGCACCTGAAGGGCACCTGGAGCTGCACGCGGCACGCGTCCGCGGTGATGCGCGAGCAGAAGAGCGGCCGCATCATCTCCTTCACGTCCACGTCCGGCCTGTACGGCAACCCGGGGCAGGCGAACTACGGCGCCGCCAAGGACGCGATCGCCGGCATGACGCGCGTCGTCGCGCGCGAGCTCGGCAAGTACGGCATCACGGTCAACGCGATCGCGCCGATCGCGCAGACGCGCATGATCGCCAGCGTGCCGCACCAGAAGCAGCTCGCGGCGAAGGCCGCGCGTGGGATCGAGACGCCGAAGGCGAGCCCGACGGCGACGGTGGGCGAGCCCGACGACGTCGCGCCGATGGTCGCCTACCTCGCGACCGACCACGCGGCCTACATCAACGGCCAGACGTTCCTGGTGAACGGCGGCATCATCGCGCGCATCGGGGATCCCGCGCCGGCGCGGACGATCGTCAAGCGCACGCGCTGGGAGCCCGCGGAGATCGCGCAGGTGTTCCCGCGCTCGCTGGGGCTCGATCTCGTCAATCCCGCACCGCCCGCACCGCCCAAGACCGCGAGCTGAGGCTCAGCGCTCCGCGCGCAGCACGACGCCCGGCTCGGGCGCGAGGAAGAAGGGCGCGAAGCCCTGGTCGCCGTTCAGGTGGACCTCGAGGAACGGGCGCACCCAGCGCAGCACGTGGGCGTGCGCCTCGTCGGAGGTGAGCGTCTCCGGCGGCTTGCAGTCCGAGCCCGGCCGGCAGAAGTCCGAGAAGGCGTAGTGCCCCGCGTGCTCGATCTCGACGAGGTACTTCGGCGCCGCCGACGCCTCCCACGCCGTGCGCATCGGCGCGACGGGCAGCACGCCGTCGACCTGCCCGAGCAGCGTGAGCGACGGGATCGCGAGCGACGGCTGGTTCAGGATCGCGGGCGCCATCGGGATCGCGACCTTGATGCGCGGCTCGAGGTCCTCGACGAGGTAGGTCGTGAGGCCGCCGAACGAGTGACCCGACATCCCGACCCGGTCCGCGTCGAGCGTGCCGAAGAAGGGCGAGCCCGGCTCGGCGCTCGCCGCGAGCATCTGGTCGAGGACGAACCGCACGTCGTGCGGCCGCTCGCGGAACGAGCTGACCAGGGACTCCGGCGTCAAGCAAAACGGGATGTCCGCCGTGGTGTTGCCCGGATGCGGCGGAGCGACGACGACGAAGCCCTGCGACGCGAGAAGCGGCGTCAGGAACAGCGACTGGCGCGGCGAGCCGCACATCCCGTGCGAGAAGACGACGACCGGGAACGGCGCGCCGGCGTCCGCGACCGGCGCGTCGACGACCGCGCGCAGCGTGGGGTCCAGCGGCCCCGCGCCGGGTGACGCCGGGTACCAGACGAGGGTGTCGAGCGTGCGCGGCTCGCCGGTCTCGACCGACGGCTTGGTGTACGCGAGCGTGCGCACGCCGGCGGCGAACGGACCCGGCTCGCGCGGGTCGACGCACGTGCCCGCCGTCCACTCGACGACGTCGGCGCAGTGCGTCTGCGCCGCGCACGCGGTCTCGGTCCAGCCGCCGCGGCTCGCGCAGCGCTCCGGCGTCGTGACGCGGCAGGACACGGGCTTCGTGCGCGAGGCCGGCGCGACGCGCCCGCAGGTCACCTTGCCGGGCGCGCCGCACGTCGTGTCGAGGTAGCCGCGTATCGCGACCGGGCGGCACTGCGGACGCAGCCCTCCGGACGCGAGCGAGGCGCGCAGCACCTCGCGCGCGCAGCGCCGGTACGCGCTGCGCGTCTTGCCCTGCGTGCCGTCGTAGCTCGCGCACGGGCACGCCTCGTCGATCGCGCCGCGCAGCGCGGCCAAGGCACGCGCGTCGGAGAGCGCCGACGCGCCGGCGCGGCACGCGTCCTGGGCGGCCGCGGGCGCGGCGTGGAGGGCCGCGGCGGCCACGACGACGATCAACAGCCTGCGCATGGATCAGTCCTCCGGGCGGAAGGCGAACAGCTGCCCCAGGAAGGTCGGCACGTACACCGTGCCGTCCGGACCGACGGTCGTGCCGACGCTGAACGCCGTCGTGCCGGGCAGCGGCTCGCGGTCGAGCACCTCGCCGTTCGTCGTGTCGATGACCAGCAGGTCGTTCTCCCTGCCGCCGCGGCTGACGGTCGGGTAGGCGATGCCGCCCGCGGCCTGGGTCGGGATGCCGCGGTTGACGAGGTCGTCGCGTCGCCACGCGACCGTCGCGTGCGTGCCGTCGTCGCGCAGCGCGAGGACGGCCCCGACGGCGGATCCCGAGGGCATGAGCAGCCCGTCGGGCGAGAGCGACGGGCTGCCGCCCGGCGCGAAGCCGATCGTGTGGCTCCAGATCGTCCGGCCCGTCGCGACGTCGAGCGCGTGCACCGCGTCGACGTTGTCATTGACGTAGACGCGCTTCCCGTCGGCGGAGACCGTCGGGCTCGACGCGCTGCCGCCGGGCAGCGAGTCGTTCGACCAGAGGTGCACCAGCCCAGGCGACGGCCGCTCGCTGTAGCGCATCGCGCGCACGCCCGCCTGCGGCTCCCCCGGGGTCCAGAAGGTGAAGATGAGCCGCCCGCTCGCGTCGACCGCGAGCGTGTTCGCCGCCGGGCAGAGCGGCGTGCCGATCAGGCACGCGTTCATCCCGTCGGCTTGTGTCCAGCGGACGCCCGGGATCAGCTCGAGCGGCGGCAGCATGGCCTGCCCCGTCTCGCGCCGCAGCACGTAGACGACTCCGACGTGCGTCATGAAGACGAGCCGTCCCTCGGGCGTGAACTGCGCCGACAGCGGCACGCCGAGGATCGGCGTCTCCCACAGCAGGCGGCCGTCGCGGTCGAAGGCGTGCATCGCCTCGCTGTCGGCGAGGAACAGCCGCCCGTCGCGGTCGAGCAGCGGCGACGACGCGACCGCGAACCGGTCGACCTCGGCCGAGCACCAGAGCTCGTCGCCCGTCTTCCCGTCGAGCGCGTGCAGGTGGCAGTCGACGCTCGCGGAGCCCTGCGTCACGAACACCCGCCCCATCGGGTCGATCGTCGGTCCGAGGTTGATCCCGCCGGGAAGCTGACGCTGCCAGGCGAGCGCGAGGCGCCGCGCGCCCGGCAGCGGCGTGTAGTCGCTGTTCGACGCATCGGCGTGCACCGCGGACCAGCCGGGCGCGTACGGGCTGGCGTCGCCGGCCGTGCCGCAGCCCCGGATCGCGCGCGTGACGCCGCGCGCGGACGCGGCGCGAAGCCGCCGCTC
>JBFMAS010000486.1:0-2375 GCA_040755575.1 Thermodesulfobacteriota bacterium | reverse complement strand
GGCGTCGACGAGACCGCTCGTCGCGCCGGGCGCGACCTCGGCGACACGCAGCGCGCCGGGGGGAGCGATCCAGCGCCAGGGCCAGCGCTCCGCGATCGGGACGGGAAAGCGCTTGTCGTAGGCTACCAGCGCGCGGCCTGGCGCGATGCGGTGCAGCGAGTTGTGCCGGAGCTCGCTCCAGCCCGGGCCCCAGCCCGTGCGCGGCGCGCCGACCAGCAGCACGATGGCGCGACGGTCGACGAGCGAGCGCAGGCGCGCGAGCAGGTCTGCGTCGAGCTGCGGATCGCTCGGCAGGGACGACTCGGGCCAGACGACGACGTCGGGAGCGAGCTCGAGCGCGGGAAGCGTCGCAGCGGCGTGGCGCTCGAAGGCCTCGGGCGCGGACAGCCCGCCCGCGGCGATGCGGGCATCGACGCCCGCGATCGTGCAGGCGGCGTGCTGCTCGGACGCCGACGCTCGCTGCAAGCGCAGCGTGCCGTAGAGCAGCACGGCCGAGAGCGTCACCAGCACGGCCGCGGCCGGACGCCAGGCGAGGCGCCGGCGATGCGCTTGCAGCGCGCTCCACCCCAGCGCGGCGCCGGCGGCGGCGAGCACGAGGCTCAGTCCCGCTTGACCTGCGATGCTCACCATCTGCACAACGGCTGGGAGATCGGTCTGCGTGGCCGCCAGAGCGACCCACGGATACGATGGAAAGCTCATGAGCGTCGCGCTCTCCCACACCGCCCAGACGGCGCCGTACGCGGGCACGGCGCACGCGACCGGCAGCGTGCGCGCACACGCGAGCAGCAGCCCGAGCACGGCGCCGAACGCGAGGCCGCAGCCGAGCGTGAGCGCGAGGCTTCCGGCGAGAGACCCGGCGAGCGAGAGCCCGAAGTACCGCGTCCCGGCCTCTATCAGCCATGGCGCGTGCGCCGCGAGCGCGAAGCACGCGGCGAACGTGGCACCCGCGACGGCGCCCGACCGCAGCGCCCGCGCGACGGCGAGCGGCTCGTCGCCGTGCAGCGCGAACAGGGGCGCGCACACGAGCCAGGCGAACGCGGGATGGAGCCGCGAGGCGAGCAAGAGCGCGGCCGCTGCGAGGCCGGCCAGCATCGCGCGGCTCATCCTTCGGCCGGCGTCGCGGTGACGAGAAGTCGCTCGCTGCTGCTCGCGGCCCTGCTCACCGGAGCGGTGCTCGCGGTGAGCGTCGTGTGCGCGATCAACGGTGCGCGCCGCGTCGGCGCCCCGTTTCCGGGCTTCCTCCTCGCGTACAACCGCACCGTCCTGTCGGTGGCGCGGGCGGGCTGGCCGCTCGAGCAGGCGTCGCGTGCGCTGTTCGCGCAGGTCGTCGCGGTCGACGGGCACGCGGTCGACGACGCGCAGGACGTCCAGGACGCGGTCGCGGCGGTGCCGGCGGGCACGACCATCACGTACCGCCTGCGCAAGGGCGCGGAGCTGTTCACCGAGCAGGTGCCGACCATGACGTTCTCGGCGGGCGACTACCTCGCCGTCTACGGGCCGTACGTCCTCATCGGCATCGTGTTCTCGCTCACCGGCTTCGCCGCCGTTCGCCTGTCGCGGGCTGGTCCTCGCGAGCCCGTCCTCGCCTTCTTCCTGCTCTGCCAGTCGGTCGGGCTCACGCTCGGCACGGCGTGCGACGCCTACGGTCCGTACTGGTTCACCTTCGTCTACCTGGTCGCGCAGTGCCTCGCGATCGCCAACCTGTTCCACCTCGCCGCGAGCTATCCCTGGGTCATCGGCGGCGGCTCGCGTGGACGGCGCGGCACGCTCGCGGGCATCTACCTCGGCGCGCTGCTGCTCGCGCTCGGGCTCGCGGCAGCGGGCGACGACGTGTCGCTCTTCCTGCCGCTGCTCTACGCGGTCTACCTGCTTCTGGCGAACGCGATCTTCGTCTACGCGACGGGTCTCGCGATCGGCTTCTTCGGCCGCGCGGCGTCGCCGGCGCGACAGGGGCTCAGCTGGGCCATGGCGGGGATCGTGCTGGTGTTCCTCGTGCCGGGGACGATCTTCGTCATCTATCCGGCGCTCGATCGCGTCATCCCGCCGGGGCTGCTGGTCGGACCGCTGGTCCTCTTCCCGATCCTGACCGGGGCTGCGCTCGTGCGCTGGCCGGTGGTGCGCAGCGTGCCCGTGAGCCGCTCGATCCGGCTGCGGCTGTCGCTGCTCTTCCTGGCGGCGGTCGAGACCTCCTTCCTGGTCGCCGTCGTCGTCTTCTGGCAGAGCAACAGCTGGGAGCAGCTCCTCGCCGATCTGCGCGTCGCGCAGCGCCAGGCGGGTGCCGTGGAGCGGGCCGCCGCCGCGAGCGGCGAGGAGCGGACGAGCCGCCTGCGCGAGGTCGAGAGCCGCGCGCAGAGCGGCGTCGAGGCCGGCCTCGC
>JBFMAS010000485.1:0-15665 GCA_040755575.1 Thermodesulfobacteriota bacterium | reverse complement strand
CAGTACGCCAAGCGCCAGCGCACCTGGTTCCGCGCGCTCGCGGACGTCGTGTGGCTCGACGGCAGCGAGTCGGTCGGCGACGTGCGCGAACGCGCCGCGCACTTCCTCGGAGGGGATTCCGGTGCGCCGGACGTACCTCGACTTTGAGGAGCCGCTGCGCGCGCTCGACCGCGCGCGCGACGCGGCCCGCGCGCAGGGCGACCACGCCACCGAGCAGCAGCTCGAGCGCGAGCTCGAGCAGGCGGCGCGCGAGATCTTCGCCGGCCTGAGCGCCTGGCAGCGCGTCCAGCTCTCGCGCCACATCGACCGTCCGTTCACGCTCGACTACGTCGGCGCGCTGTGCACCGACTTCGTCGAGCTGCACGGCGACCGCGTCTTCGGCGACGACGCGGCCATCGTCGCCGGTCTCGCGCGCCGCGGCGAGCGCCCGGTCGCGGTGGTCGGGCACCAGCGCGGCCGCGGCACCGCCGAGAAGGTGCGCCGCAACTTCGGCATGCCGCGCCCCGAGGGCTACCGGAAGGCGCGCCGCGTCTTCCGCCTCGCGGCCAGCGCCGGGCTCGGGCTCCTGACCTTCGTCGACACGCAGGGCGCCTTCCCCGGCACCGAGAGCGAGGAGCGCGGCATCGCGGAGGCGATCGCGGGCTGCATCGCGGAGCTCGCCGCGCTGCCGGTGCCGATCGTCACCGTCGTCATCGGCGAGGGGGGCAGCGGCGGTGCGCTCGCGCTCGCGGTGAGCGACGTGCTGCTGATGCTCGAGCACTCCTGTCTCGCGGTGATCTCGCCGGAGGGCTGCGCGTCGATCCTCGAGCGGCAGCGCTCGCCGGAAAGCATCGCACGCGCGGCCGAGTCGCTCGGGCTCACCGCCGCGCGCCTGCACGCGCTCGGGATCGCGGACGAGGTCGTGGCGGAGCCGGTGGGCGGGGCGCACCGCGACCCGGCCGGCGCGGCGCGGGCCGTCGGCGTGGCGGTGGACCGTGCATTCGCCGCGCTCGACGGCCTCGATCCCGCCGCGCTGCGCCGGCGGCGCGACGCGCGGCTGCGCGCGATCGGCAGCGCGGCGGTGGCGGAGCCCGGTCGGGTCGGCTGAGCGCGGACGTCCGCGCGAGCGGACGCGACCTTTGGTCCGGTGCGGCCCCGTGTGGTAGCGCCTCCGAGCGGTGGGAGCGAAGGCCAGGCAGGCACAGCAGGCGAAGCCCGCGCGCGCGAAGGCGCCGGACGCGAAGGGCAGGCTCGCGGAGCTGCGCGCGCGGCTCGACGCGCTCGACGCCGACATCCTCGCCGTGCTCGGCGAGCGCTACCGCGTCGTCGAGGAGATCGTACGCGTCAAGCAGCAGAGCGGTGACGGCGTCTACGTCCCCGCGCGCGAGCGCGCGCAGATCGAGCGTCTGCTGCGCCTCAACGAGGCGTCGGGAGCGCCGCTGCGCGCCGACGCCCTGCGCGCGATCTTCGGCGAGATCCTGTCGGCCTCGCGCGCGATGCAGGGCACCCTGTCGGTCGCCTACCTCGGCCCCGCCGGCACCTACTCGGAGCAGGCGGCCCGCGAGCAGTTCGGCTCGTCGACGGCGTTCCGCCCCGTGACCTCGATCCCCGAGGTGTTCCGCGCCGTCGAGCGCGGCGAGGCGCACTTCGGCATCGTGCCGGTCGAGAACTCGACCGAGGGCATGGTGGGGCCGACGCTCGACGCCTTCGTCACGACGCCGCTGCAGATCGTCGCGGAGCGCGAGCTCAACGTGCGTCACGCGCTGCTGGCGCGCGGCAAGTCGCTGAAGCAGGTGCGTCGCGTCGTGTCGCACGCGCAGTCGCTCGGGCAGTGCCGCGAGTGGCTGCGCCAGAACCTGCCCGGCGTGCCGACGGTCGACGTGGCGAGCAACGCGCTGGCGGCCCAGGCGGCCGCGCGCGCGCCGACCGTCGCCGCGATCGCGAGCGCCGAGGCGGCGACGCGCTACGGGCTGAACGTCCTCGCGAACGACATCCAGGACCTGCCGCGCAACGTGACCCGCTTCGTCGTGATCGGCCGCCCGGACGACGAGATCGCGCCCGACGCGGACAAGGTGTCGCTCCTGTTCTCCGTCAAGAACCGTGCGGGGATGCTCTACCGCAGCCTGAAGCCGCTCTCCGAGCGCAGCATCGACCTGTGCAAGATCGAGTCGCGTCCGATGCGCGGCCGCTCGTGGGAGTACCTCTTCTTCCTCGACTTCCGCGGCCGGCTCGACGAGCGCCGGGTGAAGGACGCGATGGCCGAGATGGCGCGCCAGTGCGTCTGGCTGAAGGTGCTCGGCGCCTACGCCGCGGCACGCGCCGCGTGAGGGACGTCGTGGCGACGGAGCCCATGGGCCGGATCGCCGTCGTCGGGGTCGGGCTGATCGGCGGCTCGCTCGCGCTCGCCCTGCGCCGTGCGGGCCTCGTGCGCGAGATCGTCGGCATCGGTCGCAGCCGCGCGAACCTCGACGTCGCGCTCGCGCGCGGCATCGTCGATCGAGCGGGAGACGCCCCGGCGCTGGTCGCGGGCTGCGAGCTCGTCGTGCTGGCGACGCCGGTCGCGGCGATCGCGCCGATGGCCGCCGCGATCGCGCCGCACCTCGCGGAAGGCGCGATCGTCACCGACGCCGGCAGCGTCAAGGCGAGCGTCGTCCGCGACTGCACGGCCGCGCTCGCGGGCCGCGCGCGCTTCGTCGGCGGCCATCCGATCGCCGGCACCGAGGACTCGGGGGCCGCGGCGGCCGACGGCGAGCTGTTCCGTGGCGCGCGCTGCGTCTTGACGCCGGTCGCGGAGACCGACCCCGATGCGCTCGCGTGCGTCCGGTCGCTGTGGCTGGCGGCCGGCATGGACGTGGTCGAGATGGCGCCCGAGCGGCACGACCGGCTGCTCGCGCTGACGAGCCACGTGCCGCACCTGCTCGCATTCGCCCTGACGCGCGCGGCGGAGGCGGCCCGGACGGCGTCCGCCGGTGCGCCCGACCCGTTTGCCTTCGCGGGCCCGTCGTTCCGCGGCGCGACGCGCGTCGCCGCGAGCTCGCCCGAGACGTGGCGCGACATCCTCCTCGCGAACGCTCCCGCGGTGAAGGACGCCCTCGCCGTCGTCCGGAGCGAGCTCGACGCGCTCGCGGGCGCGCTCGCGGCGGGCGACGCCGCGCGGCTCCTGGACCTCGTGTCCGGCGCGCGTGCGGCGAGGCTGCGTGCGGCGGCCGCGGCCGGCGTCGGCGGCGCGGGCGGAGACCGAGCGCCGCGCGAAATCGAGGTGCTGCCGGCGGCCGCGCCGCTCTGCGGCGACGTCGAGGTGCCGGGTGACAAGTCGATCGCGCACCGGGCGCTGCTCTTCGGCGGCATCGCGCACGGTACGACCGCGATCCGCGGCGTCGGCCAGGGGCAGGACAACGCGTCGACGATGCACGTGCTGCGCGCGCTCGGCGTCGAGGTCGCGCGCGAGGGCGGCTTCGTCCGCGTCACGGGCCGCGGCTTCGCCGGGCTGCGCGAGCCCAAGGGGGTGCTCGACTGCGGCAACTCGGGCACCACCATGCGGCTCCTGGCCGGCGTGCTCGCGGGCCGTCCCTTCGCCGCGACGCTCGACGGCGACGCGTCGCTGCGGCGCCGGCCGATGCGGCGCATCGTCGAGCCGCTCACGCGCATGGGCGCCGTGCTCGAGACGCGCGACGGCCGGCCGCCGGTCACCGTCCGCGGCGGAAGCCTGCGAGGTGCGGACTTCCGCCTGAGCGTCGCGAGCGCGCAGGTCAAGACGGCGATCGTGCTCGCCGCGCTGCAGGCGGCCGGGCGCACGACGGTCGAGGAGCCCGGCGCGTCGCGCGACCACACCGAGCGCCTGCTGCCGGCGTTCGGCGTGCGCCTCGAGCGGCCGCGGCCGAACGTCGTCGTCGTCGAGGGGCCGCAGGAGCTGCGCGCGTGCGCGGTCGACGTCCCGGGCGATCCCAGCGCCGCGGCGTTCTGGCTCGTCGCGGGGTCGGTCGTGCCCGGCTCACGCGTGGTGGTGCGCGGGGTGTCGGTCAACCCGACCCGCATCGGCGCGATCGACGTGCTGCGCGCGATGGGGGCGAGGATCGTCGCGCACCCGCGGCCCGCGCTCGGCGACGAGCCGGTCGCCGACCTCGAGGTCGAGGCGGCCGAGCTGCACGGCACCGAGGTCGCGGGCGACGCCATGCTGCGGGCGATCGACGAGTTCCCGGTGCTCGCGGTCGCCGCGGCGCTGGCGCGGGGCGAGACGCGGTTCGGCGACGGCGCCGAGCTGCGCGTCAAGGAGAGCGACCGCATCGCGGCGATGGCGCGCGGGCTCGCCGCGCTCGGCGCGGACGTCGTCGAGCACGAGGACGGCATGACCGTACGCGGCGGGACGCTCTCGGGCGGCGTCGTCGAGAGCCACGAGGATCACCGCATCGCGATGGCGTTCGTCGTCGCCGGCCTCGCCGCCGGCGGCCCGGTGACCGTGCGCGGCGCCGACGCGATCGCCGTCTCGGATCCGGGCTTCCTGGTGACGCTCGCCGCGCTCAGGCGCGGCGGCGGAGGGCAGGGTTGAGCGCGCGGCGGCCGGTGGTGACGATCGACGGGCCGGCGGGTGCGGGCAAGAGCACGGTGAGCCGCGCGCTCGCCGAGCGCCTCGGCTTCACCTACCTCGACACCGGCGCGCTCTACCGCGCCGTCGCGCTCGCGGCGGGGGACGACCCGGCGCGCGCGCGGCGGATCGACGCGACCGACAGCGGCGCGGTCTCGCCCGACGACGAGGCCGCCCTCGCGGCGCTCGCGCGCGCCCTGCCGCTCGCCTTCTCGGACAACGGCGCGCGGCTCGCGATCGGCGGTCGCGACGTCACCTCCGCGATCCGCACGCCGGAGATCAGCCAGCGCGCGTCGAAGATCTCGGCGCTGCCCGCGGTGCGCGCGGCTCTGCTCGAGGTCCAGCGGCGGATCGGCGCCGCGGGGGGCATCGTCGTCGAGGGACGGGACGCCGGCAGCGTCGTCTTCCCGGACGCCGAGGTGAAGTTCTTCCTCACCGCCGACCTCGCGGAGCGGGGGCGGCGGCGGGCGGCGGAGCTGCGGGCGCGCGGCATCGAGGCCGACGAGGAGGCCGTCCGGCGCGACATCGAGAGCCGCGACGCGCGCGACGCCGAGCGCGCGGCGGCGCCGCTGGTGCGCCCGGAAGGGGCGCTCGTCGTCGACACCTCGGGACTCTCCGTGGAGCAGGTCATCCAACGCCTGCACGACGTCGTAACCACGCGTGATCGCTCTTGAAAACCTCCCGGTCGAAGAGTATGGCAACGAGAACGCGCGTGGCTTACCCGCACGCGCGACCCCCTGGGAGGTCGTTTTTGCATGATGAGCGCGAATGACGAGTCGTCGCTTGACGAGGATTTTGGCCAACTCTTCGAGCAGAGTCTCAAGTCCGTCAAGCCAGGCGAAGTCGTCAAGGGCCGCGTGGTTCAGATCGCGAACGGCCTCGTCACCGTCGACATCGGCTACAAGTCCGAGGGCCAGATCCCGATCAACGAGTTCCGCGATCGTGACGGCCACGTCGAGGTCAACGTCGGCGACGAGGTCGACGTCTACTTCGAGGCGAGCGAGGGCGAGACCGGCGCGGTCAGCCTGTCACGCGCGAAGGCCGAGCAGGTCAAGGTCTGGCGCGACGTCGAGCAGGCGTACAACGAGGGCGTGCCGATCGAGGGGCTGATCGTCGGCAAGGTGAAGGGCGGCCTCAAGGTCGACATCGGCGTCGCCGCCTTCCTGCCCGGCTCGCACGCCGACCTCCGTCCCACGCGCAACCTCGACCGCTTCATCGGCCAGAAGGGCCGCTTCGCGATCCTCAAGTTCAACCGCTCGCGCGGCAACGTGGTGGTGTCGCGGCGTGCGGTGCTCGAGCGCGAGCGCTCGGCGCTGAAGGAGGAGACGCTGCGCGTGCTCGAGGAGGGCATCATCCTCGAGGGCGCCGTCAAGAACATCACGGACTACGGCGCGTTCGTCGACCTCGGCGGCCTCGACGGGCTGCTGCACATCACCGACATGTCGTGGGGCCGCATCTCGCACCCGTCCGAGGTGATCAACGTCGGCGACCAGGTGAAGGTCGTGGTGCTCAAGTACGACCCCGAGCGCGAGCGCGTGTCGCTCGGGATGAAGCAGATCATGCCCGACCCGTGGACCACCGCCGCCGAGCGCTACCCGATCGGCATGCGCATCCGCGGCAAGGTGGTCAGCATCACGGACTACGGCGCGTTCGTCGAGCTCGAGAAGGGCGTCGAGGGGCTGATTCACGTCTCCGAGATGTCCTGGACCAAGCGCGTGACGCACCCCTCGAAGGTGCTGGAGCTCGGCGCCGAGGTCGAGGTCCAGGTGCTCGACGTCGACCCGAACAACCGCCGGATCTCGCTGGGCCTGAAGCAGGTCGCGCCGAACCCGTGGGAGCTGGTGCGCGTCAATCACCCGACCGGCAGCCACATCACCGGCAAGGTCAAGAGCATCACGGACTTCGGCATCTTCGTCGGCGTCGACGACGGCATCGACGGCTTGGTGCACATCTCCGACCTGCACTGGACGAAGAAGATCAAGCACCCCTCCGAGGTCTACAAGAAGGGCGACGAGATCGAGGCGGTCGTGCTCGGCGTCGACGTCGAGAACGAGCGCATCTCCCTCGGCGTCAAGCAGCTCACGCCCGATCCCTGGGCGACGCTGCCGGAGCGCTTCCCGGTCGGCAGCAAGGTGAAGGGCCCGATCACGAGCGTGACGGACTTCGGCGTGTTCGTCGAGATCGAGGACGGCATCGAGGGGCTGGTCCACGTCTCGCAGATCTCCAGCGAGCGCATCGACAAGCCCAGCCAGCACTTCCAGGTCGGCGACGAGATCGAGGCCGAGGTCACCAACATCGATCCGCGCGAGAAGAAGATCGGCCTGTCGGTGCGGGCGCTGCGCCGCACCGAGGAGCGCGACGAGATGAACGCCTATCTCAGCCGCGAGGGCAAGGCGGCGAAGTTCTCGCTCGAAGACGTGATGGGGGACGAGCTGCAGCGGGTGGTGGGCGAGAAGAGCAAGTCGCAGAGCTAGGGGCGCGACCGAGGAGACCATGCCCGGGCAGCCCGTTCGCCGTGCGTTCGGCTTCGTCGGCGGCTTTCTCGTGCTCTTCTTCGTGCTCGCGTTCGCGATCGCGTGGATGCGCGCCGGCTCGGGCGGCACGCTCCTGCCGGGGAACGAGATCGTCGCCATCGTCCCGCTCGAGGGCGAGATCCAGCGCTCCGACGACTTCGTCGAGACGCTCGACGCCATCGCGGACAACGCCCGCGTGGGCGCGGTCGTGGTGCGCATCAACTCGCCGGGCGGCGCGGTCGCGCCGTCGCAGGAGATGTACGACGCCGTCCGTCGTCTCGTCGAGACCAAGCCGGTCGTCGCGTCGCTCGGCGCGGTCGCGGCCTCGGGCGGCTACTACGTCGCCAGCGCGGCCGACGTCGTGGTCGCGAGCCCCGGCACCATGACCGGCTCGATCGGCGTCATCATGCAGATCGCCAACGTGCGCGGGCTGCTCGACAAGCTCGGGGTCGAGACCACCACGGTCACCGCGGGCAAGTGGAAGGACATGGGCTCGCCGTTCCGCACCCTCACCTCCGAGGAGCGGACCATGCTGCAGCAGATGGCCGACCAGGTGCACACGCAGTTCATCGACGCGGTGGCGGCGGGGCGGAAGCTCGATCCGGAGCGCGCGCGAGAGATCGCGGACGGACGCATCTACACGGGGGAGGAGGCGCAGCAGGTCGGCCTGGTGGACGAGCTCGGAGGGCTCGAGGACGCGGTGCGGATCGCCGGTGCGCGTGCCGGGATCGTCGGCAAGCCGGAGGTCGAGCGCTTCTCGCCGCGCCGTGGACCGTGGTGGTGGCGCGCGCTGTTCGCCGACGACGTGGCCGGGCAGGTCGCGCCCGGCAGCACGCTGTCGTTCCTGCTCGCCCTCGCCGAGATGGCGGGCGACGCGTCGCGCGACGGACAGCCGCAGCTCCTCTGGCGGCTGCCGGTCGTGACGGAAGGATTCCGCTGGTGAGCGCCAGCGCGAGACCGCCGCGAGCGGACGAAAGTCGAGGCACACCATGACGAAGCGCGAGCTGATCGAAGCCGTCATCGGCGCCCGCAGCCACATCCCGCGGCGCGAGGTGGAGGCGCTGGTGAACTCCGTGTTCGCGAGCCTCGCGGAGGCGCTGGCGCGCGGCGAGCGGATCGAGATCCGCGGCTTCGGGAGCTTCATCGTCAAGCGGCGGAACGCGCGCGAGGGCCTGAACCCGAAGACCGGCGAGGTGGTGTCCGTGATGGCCAAGCGCGTGCCCTTCTTCAAGGCGGGCAAGGAGCTGAAGCTCCGCGTCGACGGCAAGGGAAGCGAGTTCGGCGAGCCGGCGGCGGCCGCGGCCGCGCAAGGCGAAGGCTGAGCGCCCCGTTGCCCCGCGACCAGGCCCCGTCGTGAGCCGTCAGGTCCTCTGGGCGCCCTGGCGGATGACGTACGTCGAGGGCGAGTCGCCGCGCACGAAGGGCTGCATCTTCTGCGACCTGCCCGCGCACGGCGATCCTCGCGAGAACCTCGTCCTGCATGCCGACGACGACGCCGTCGTCATGCTGAACCGCTACCCGTACAACAGCGGCCACCTGATGGTGGCGCCGCGGCGCCATGCCGGCGACCCGCTCGAGCTCGCGCCCGAGGCGTGGGCCGGGCTCATGGAGCACCTGCGCCGGGCGCTCGCCGCGCTGCGCGAGACCTTCCGCCCCGAGGGGGTCAACGTGGGCGCCAACCTCGGCGCCGCCGCGGGCGCCGGGATCGCCGACCACCTGCACTGGCACCTCGTGCCCCGCTGGCCGGGCGACACCAACTTCATGCCGGTCCTCGCCGAGGTGAAGGTCGTTCCCCAGCATCTGCTCGCCACGTACGATCTGCTGAAACGGCACTACGCCTGAGGTATCCTCGGGCAACGCGTCGGCGGAAGCATGGCGCGGAGGAGGTGTCGATGCGCCCTGAAAGCACCGTCGGCGATCTGCGACGATCCGGCTACCGCCCGGTGGCGGTGCGCGACGAGATGCGCCGCAACCTGATCGACGCCCTGTCCCGGGGCGAGCGCATCCTGCCCGGCATCATCGGCTACGACGACACCGTGATCCCGGAGATCGAGAACGCGGTGCTCTCGGGGCACCACATGGTGTTCCTCGGCGAGCGCGGTCAGGCGAAGTCGCGCATGATCCGCGGCCTCACCTCGCTGCTCGACGAGGCGATCCCGGCGGTCGCCGGCTGCGAGATCCACTGCGACCCCGTGGCGCCGATCTGCCGGCGCTGCAAGACGCTGCTCGCGCGCGACGGCGACGCCGTGCCGATCGCGTGGCTCTCGCGCGACGAGCGCTACGGCGAGAAGCTCGCGACGCCGGACGTCTCGATCGCGGACCTGATCGGCGAGATCGACCCGATCAAGGTGGCCGAGGGCCGCTACCTCGCCGACGAGGATGCGATCCACTACGGCCTCGTGCCGCGCACCAACCGCGGCATCTTCGCGATCAACGAGCTGCCCGACCTGATGGAGAAGATCCAGGTCGGGCTGTTCAACCTGATGGAGGAGCGCGACGTCCAGATCAAGGGCTTCAAGGTGCGCTTGCCCCTCGACGTCGTCATCGTCGCGACCGCGAACCCCGAGGACTACACGAGCCGGGGCCGCATCGTGACGCCGCTCAAGGACCGCTTCGACGTGCAGATCCGCACGCATTACCCGTCGCGCGTCGAGACCGAGATCGCGATCGTCGAGCAGGAGGTGCCGACCGGCGAGCGCGGCGGGCGTCCGGTGCGCATGCCGGAGTTCATGAAGCAGATCGTCGCGCAGCTCACCTTCGAGGCGCGCGCGTCGCACGACGTCAACCAGAGCTCCGGCGTCAGCGTGCGCGTGACGCTCAACAACTACGAGACCCTGATCGCCAACGCCGAGCGTCGCGCGGTCCGCCTCGGCGAGAACGAGATCGTGCCGCGCATCTCGGACCTGCACGCGGTGTCGGCGTCGATGCTGGGCAAGCTCGAGTTCGAGTACACCGGCGAGGAGCGCGCCGACACGGCGCCGCTCGAGCGCCTGCTCAACCGCGCCGTGCTGGCGGTGTTCGACCGCGCGACCTCGGTCGACCGGCTGACGAAGGTCAGCGAGTACTTCGCCGCCGGCTGGGGCGTCGAGGTGTCGGACGTGATGCGGGCGGACGAGTACCTCGAGGGCATCCGCGCGATCCCGGGGCTGCGCGAGGCGATCGCCGAGATCGGGCCGTTCGAGTCGCCCGCGCTGATGGCGTCGGCGACGGAGTTCATCCTGGAGGGGCTGCACCTGCACCAGAAGCTCAACAAGGACACGGAGGGCGGCCGGGTCACGTACCGCGCCTGAGCGCCGATGCTTCGTATCCGCTACACCGCCTGGGACGGCTCGCAGCGCGTGCGGCTCGACGCCGACCGGCTGTTCGAGAAGCTGGCCGACGCGCTGTCCTACACCGACGACGTGCAGCAGGCCCTCGACTGGCTGCTGCGCCACGGCCTCGAGCTCGACGGCGTCGAGGTGATGGGCCTCGACGAGCTCCTCGCCTCGGTGCGCGAGCAGATGCGCGACCGCATGAGCCGCTTCAACCTCGATCGCGCGCTCGACGAGCCGCGCTCACGGCTCGACGAGATCCTCGAGCGCGAGCGCGAGGCCCTCGACGAGATGATCGAGGGCGGCGATCCCGGCGCGTTCGGGCGTGAGAAGCGCGCATTCATCGACGACCTGCCGCGCCGGCTGTCGGAGGCGATCGAGCGCCTCGCGCAGCAGTACCAGTTCGTCGACGCGGAGGCGGCGCGCCGCTTCAAGGAGCTGCTCTCGGAGCTCGACGACATCCGCCGCCTCGAGGAGTTCAAGCGCTCCCACGGCGAGCAGATGCGCGGTCCCACCTCGCTCGACTACGCCGAGGCGCTGCAGCTCATGCGCGAGATGGCGTCGCTCAAGGAGCTCGAGCGCAACCTGCTGTCCGGCAACATCCCGACGCTCGACCCGGCCGAGCTGCGCCGGCTCCTGGGCGAGCGCGCCGCCCAGGACCTCGAGCGGCTCGGGCAGATCGTGCTCTTGCTGACCAACGCGGGCTACCTGACCCAGAAGGAGGGGCGCGCCCGGCTCTCGGCGCGCGGCATCCGCAAGATCGGCCAGCTCGCCCTGCGCGACATCTACCAGCAGATGCTGCGCGACCGGCCCGGCAGCCATGCCACCGACCTGCGCGGCGCGGTCGAGATCCGCCCCGAGCGTACGCGCCCCTGGCGCGACGGCGACATGCTCGAGCTCGCGCTCGTGCCGACGCTGATGAACGCGGTGCGCCGCCGGCCCGCGGCGCCGCTCGAGATCGAGCCCGGCGACTTCGAGGTGCACGAGGCCGACCACGCGACCACCACGTCCACGGTGCTGCTCCTCGACATGAGCTGGTCGATGAGCTGGGAGGGCCGCTTCGCGGCCGCCAAGAAGGTCGCCCTCGCGCTCGAGAGCCTGATCCGCACGCGCTACCCCCGCGACTACTTCGGCATCGTCGGCTTCTACACGCGCGCCGTCGAGCTCAAGGCCGCGGACCTGCCCGAGGCGAGCTGGAACATGGGCGACCCGTTCACCAACCTGCAGGACGGGCTGCGCCTCGCGAGCGAGATGCTGCGCCGCCACCCGAGCCGCAACCAGCACGTCATCGTCGTGACCGACGGCCAGCCGACCGCCTACTTCGCCCGCGGCCGGCTCTACTGCGAGTGGCCGCTGTCCTTCGGCGGGGTGTCGCTGCGCGCGGCCGCCGAGACCCTGAAGGAGGTCGAGCGCGTCACGCGGCTCGGGATCACCATCAACACCTTCATGCTCGACGACTCGCCCGGGCTGCGCGCCTTCGTCGAGCGCATGACCCGGATCAACAAGGGCCGGGCGCTGTACAGCCGGCCCGACCGGCTCGGCGAGTACCTGCTGGTCGACTACCTGGGCAAGAAGCGGAAGAAGGTGTGATGCGGGTGCGCGGTCGCGTGGCGCTGCTCGCCGGCGCGGCGCTGCTCGCCGCCACGGCGCGTGCCGAGCTGCCGCCGCCGACCGCGCCGCTCTTCGTCCCGTGGAACGCCTGCTACCAGTCGGTCGAGATCTTCCGCTCGCTCAAGCACGGCGAGTTCGACTTCTGCCGGCTGCGGCTGCGCTACACGCCCGGCCGTGCGGAATGTTTGCGAATCATCATCTCGACGTGCAATCTTGTCGTCCCGGGGACGCGCAGCAGGGGCACGCCCGGTGGGCTCGACGGCTACGGCGAGCGGATCATCTGCCCTCCGGGACCGCCCCCGCCGACGTGTCCGCCGGGATATTGGCACTAGCGCCGGGAGGAGTGGGGAGGAGTCGGAAGTGCGACGCGAGTCGGTATCCTCGCGCGACGTGCGCGGCCGGTCGCGCCGGGTAGGGCGCTACGCGGCCGCGACGCGGCCCTGCGGATCGGCGCGCGGATGACCCAGCGTCCCGCCAAGCTGACGCCGATGCTCGCGCAGTACCTGCGCGTCAAGCAGCAGGCGGGCGACGCCGTGCTGTTCTTCCGTCTCGGCGACTTCTACGAGATGTTCTTCGAGGACGCGGAGCGGGTCGCGCCGCTCCTCGACCTGACGCTGACCTCGCGCAACAAGGACGATCCCAATCCGATCCCGATGTGCGGCGTGCCGCACCACGCGGCGCAGGGCTACGTCAGCCGGCTCGTCGCGCAGGGGCTGAAGGTCGCGATCTGCGACCAGGTCGGCGACCCGCAGACGTCGCCGGGCCTCGTCGAGCGCGGCCTCACCCGCATCGTGACGCCCGGGACCGTGCTCGAGGAGGAGGAGGGGCTCGCGAGCAGCGAGCCCGGCTATCTCGTCGCGCTCGGCCGGGGCGGGGGCGACAACGGCGTCGTCCTGGTGACCGTCGAGGCGTCGACCGGCGAGCTGCGCTGCTGCGAGACGGCGGCCTCGTCGGTCGCGCGCGAGGAGCTGCTGCGCATCGCCCCGCGCGAGGTGCTGGTGCCGGCCGGAGACGAGGTGCTGGGCGAGATCGCCGCGGCGTCGGGCGCGGCCGTGACGCCGCGCGGCCGACCGGCCGGCGACGCCGCCGCGGACGCCGCGCGCGTCCTCGACCGCTTGCTCGCCGGCGACCGACCCGCCTCTGCCGGACCTTCCGAGGCGGCGCGCGCGGTGCTCGAGAGCGCGCTCGCCTACGTTGCGGAGACGGTGCGCGGCGGGCTCGATCACCTGGCGCCGCCCCAGCTCTACGCGCTCGGCGACCACCTGATGCTCGACGAGCGCTCGCGACGCAACCTCGCGGTCGTCGAGGGCGCCGGTCGCGGGCGGCACGGCTCGCTGTGGTGGGCCGTCGACCGCACGGTGACCGCCATGGGGGCGCGCCGGCTGCGCGACTGGCTGCTCTATCCGCTGCTCGACCTGCACGCCATCGGCGAGCGGCTCGACGCCGTGGAGGCGCTGGTCGAGGCGCCCGGCCTGCGCGCCGACCTGGCCGAGGGCCTGCGGCCGATCGGCGACGTCGAGCGGCTCGCGGCGCGTATCTCGCTCGGCCGCGCCGGACCACGCGAGCTGGTGCGGCTCGCCCGCGCGCTCGAGCGCGCGAGCGGCGTGCACGAGCTGCTCTCGGCGGCGCCGCGTCCCGCGCTGCTCGAGCGGATCGCGGCCGCGATCGCGCCGCCGCCCGGGCTCGCCGCGCGCATCGGCGCGCTGCTCGCCGACGCGCCGCCGCTCACGGCCGCGGAGGGCGGGGCGATCCGCCCGGGGGCGGACGACGAGATCGACCGCCTGCGCGCGCTGACCCGCGACGCGCAGGGGCTGATCGCCGAGCTCGAGGCGCGCGAGCGCGCGGCGACCGGCATCGCCTCGCTCAAGGTCCGCTACCAGCGCGTCTTCGGCTACTTCTTCGAGGTCACCAAGGCGAACCTGAAGAGCGTGCCGCCGCACTTCGTCCGCCGCCAGACGGTCGCGTCGGGCGAGCGCTTCACGAGCCCGGAGCTGCGCGAGCTCGAGCAGCAGCTCACGACGGCCGACGACCGCTGCCGGCAGCGCGAGGCCGCGCTGTTCGGCGAGCTCCTCGGCGAGGTGCAGGCGCACGACGCGGCGCTCTTGCGCCTCGCGCGCGAGCTCGCGACGCTCGACGCGGTCGCGGGCCTCGCGACGACGGCGCACGAGGGCGGCTATTCGCGGCCGCAGGTGCACGCCGGCAGCGCGCTCGACATCCGCGACGGGCGCCATCCGATCGTCGAGCGCACGTCGGCGGCCGGCTGCTTCGTCGCCAACGACGCGTCGCTCGACGAGGAGGGGCAGCAGATCGTGGTCTTGACCGGACCGAACATGGCCGGCAAGAGCACCTACCTGCGGCAGGTCGCGTTGATCGTCCTGCTCGCCCATGCCGGCAGCTTCGTGCCGGCCGCCGAGTCCCGGATCCCCCTCACCGATCGTATCTGGACCCGGGTCGGCGCGGCGGACGACCTCGTCGCCGGCGACTCGACCTTCATGGTGGAGATGAAGGAGACCGCGGCGATCCTGGGCAACCTGACGCCGCGTACGCTGGTCGTGCTCGACGAGATCGGCCGCGGCACCAGCACGTACGACGGCATCGCCATCGCGTGGGCCGTGGCCGAGCATCTCCACGACGCGACGCCGGCGCCGGGCGCGCGCGTCAAGACGCTGTTCGCCACCCACTTCCACGAGCTGACCGCGCTCGCGGACTCGCTGCCGCGGGTGCGCAACTACTCGGTCGCGGTGCGGGAGTGGAAGGACGACGTGCTGTTCCTGCGCCGCGTCGTCCCGGGACCCGCGAGCCGCAGCTACGGCGTCGCGGTGGCGCGCCTCGCCGGCGTGCCGGACGCCGTCGTGCGCCGCGCGCGCGACATCCTGCGCGGCCTCGAGGAGGGCAAGGGGCTCGGCCCGTCGGGCGCCGCGCGCACGCGCGCGCGCAACGAGGCCCAGCTCGACCTGTTCGCCGACCCGGCGCAGCGGCTGCGCCGGGAGCTGGCCGAGCTCGATCCCGACGCGCTGAGCCCGCTCCAGGCGCTGACCAAGCTGCACGAGCTCGCGCTGCTCGCACGGGAGGGATGACGTGCGCCGCCTCGCTCCGCTCCTGCTCATCACCCTCGCGACTGCGGCCGTCGCGCATGCGCAGCAGGCCGGGGGCAACCCCGGGGCGGCCAGGCCCGCGGCGGCCGTGCGGGCGACCATCGAGCGCATCGCCTGGGAGACGGTCGACGGGCGCGGGCGGCTCGTGGTCGGCGTGCGCGGCACCGTCGACTACAGCACGCACGTGGCCGGTGCGGACGCCGGGGCGGGGATGCCGCCGCGGGCGTACGTCGACCTGCGTCCGGCGTTGATCGGCAAGGACGTGCCACGCGCGCAGGCCGTGGATGACCCCCTCGCGCTGCGCATCCGCGTCGGGCAGTTCGACGCGCAGACGGTTCGCGTGGTGGTCGACCTGAGCGCGCCGGCGCTCTTCGAGGTCAGCACGAGCGAGCGCCCGCCGCGGCTGCTGCTCGCGCTCCGCCGGCGCGATGCGGGCGAGCAGGTCGCCGTCAAGCAACGGCTCGGGGGCGCCGAGCCGGCGAAGGCGCAGGCCGAGGCGGCCGCTGCGCAGGCGCCGTCCCCGCCGTCGGCGTCGCCGCGCGCCGAGGACCGCGCGTCGCCGGCCGTGGCGCTG